>CAMCIP010000083.1 GCA_945874855.1 Brevundimonas vancanneytii | reverse complement strand
TGGCTGAACCGCGCCATCGAGACCGCCCAGAAGCGGGTCGAGACCCGCAACTACGACATCCGCAAGAACCTGCTGAAATACGACGACGTCGTGAACGACCAGCGCAAGGCCGTGTTCGAGCAGCGCCAGGAGTTCATGGACGCCACCGACCTGTCCGAACTGGTCGGCGAGTTCCGCCGCGAGGTGGTGGCCGATCTGGTCGAGCGTCACATGCCGCCCAAGGCCTATGCCGAACAGTGGGACATCGACGGACTGGACGAGAAGGTCCGCTCGACCCTGGGGCTGGAGCTGCCGCTGAAGGACTGGGCCGCCGAGGAGGGGGTGTCCAACGAGGAGATCGAGGAGCGGCTGAACGCGGCGTCCGAGGCGCGCGCCGCCGAGCGGCTGGGCCTGATCGGCGACGATCGCATGCGGGGGCTGGAGAAGCAGTTCCTGATGCAGATGATCGACATGCAGTGGCGCGAGCATCTGGTCCACCTGGACCATCTGCGCGGTGTCATCGGTCTGCGCGGCTATGGCCAGCGCGATCCGCTGAACGAGTACAAGACCGAGGCCTTCGCCCTGTTCGAAAACCTGCTGACCGAGCTGCGGCACAATGTGACGCGCTGGCTCATGACGGTGGAGTTCCGCTTCGAGCCGCCGCCGCAGATGGAGATGCCCGAGTTCCGCGAGATCCACCTGAATCCGGAGACCGGCGAGAACGAGATGTCGAACCCTGCCGCCCAGCTGCCCGAGGGCGCGCTGCAGGGTGAGGATCGCGCGCGGCTGCCGGTCGAGGCCCTGCCGCCGGGCTGGGAGCGCACCGGCCGCAACGCCGACTGTCCCTGCGGCTCGGGCCGCAAGTTCAAGCACTGTCACGGGGCGCTGATCTAGGGACGCCTCGCGGTCATCGCGCCGCGACACCCGGGTTGGGTGACGGGGCCCCGTCGGCGGGTTAAGGCGGGGGCATGACCGCCAAATCCCTCTTCTCGCGCGCCCTGTCCCTGGCCCCCGGGCGGCTTCATTTCGCCGCCCACAGCCACCATCTCTGGCCCGACGCCAGCTTCGACGGCCAGCGGCGGGCGTGGGAGGAGGCCAATACGCATGCGGACAGGAAGTGGGACCTGATCTTCGGTCAGGTCGTGCCGGAGGCCCAGGCGCATGTGGCGCGCGAGCTGAACCTGGCCGACCCCGAAAGCGTGGTGTTCGCGCCCAACACCCATGACTTCCTGCTGCGCCTCTTCTCCGGCTTCGAGAAGACGCCGGTGCGCATCCTGTCGACCGACGGCGAATTCCATGCCTTCCGGCGTCAGGCCGAACGGTGGGAGGAGGCGGGTCTGGCCACGGTCACGCGGGTGCCGCTGGAGCCGTTCGACAGTTTCGGCGAGCGGTTCGTGCAGGCCGCGGAGTCGGGCGGGTTTGACTGGATCGTGATCAGCCAGGTCTTCTTCAAGACCGGCCAGGTGTTCGACCGGATGGCCGATCTGGCGGCCCTGGCCGACCCGGCGGGACCCTGGGTGCTGGTCGACGGCTACCACGGCTTCATGGCCGACGAGACCGACCTGTCGGCCGTCCAGGAGCGGCTGTTCTACGTCACCGGCGGCTACAAATACGCCATGACCGGCGAGGGGGCGGGAATCCTGCACGCCCCGCCGGGATTCTGTCCCCGGCCGGTGGCGACCGGCTGGTTCGCCGAGTTCGGCAATCTGATGGGCCCGCCCGAGGGGGTGCAGTACCGGGGCGACGCCGGGCGGTTCTGGGGCGCGACCTTCGACGCCACGCCGCTCTATCGCTTCAACGCCGTGCGGCGGCTGCTGGACGAGGCGGGCCTGGACACGGCGGCCATCTCGACCCATGCGCGGCGGCTGATGGGCCGGTTCCAGGCGGCGGTGGAGGCGGGCGAGGCGGGGCGTCTGGCTGAGGCGGCCCTGATCAATCCGATGACCAACGCCGCCCGTCGGGCGCGCTTCCTCGCCTTCCGCAATCCCGACGCCCAGGCCTGGCGGGCGGCCCTTCTGGCGGCGGATGTGGTCACCGACGTGCGCGACGACACCCTGCGCTTCGGCTTCGGCATCTATCAGGACGAGGCCGACGTCGACCGACTGATCGAGGTCTGCCGCCGGGTGCTGTGACCCGGAGCCTGATCCGGTGAGGGGGAATCGCTTCGCGATTCCGCCGATGCGGTGAATCAGGCTCCAGGAACAGGCTCTAGAAGAAGGTGGTTTCCTCGTCCTTCGTCGCCTCAGGCGCCTTGCGGGGGGCGGCGGGACCGGTCGGGGCCGGCGGGGTTTCGGTCGTCGGTGCAGGCTCCGCCGTCGTCGGCGGCACGTCGGGATAGGGCAGGGGCTGGGCACTGCCCTCCAGCGGCTCGGGCAGACCCGTCGCCGGCACGTCGGCGGCGACCCGGTCCGGCGCGCCCAGATCGTCGCGGATGAAGGCCCAGGACCGCGGATCGGTGCAGGCGCAGGCCTTGAGGAAGCCGGCCTCGTCGCGCCAGATCACCAGGGGCCAGCTGGTCTGCAGCCCCGCGCCGCCCAGCAGTTCCGACAGGTCGCGCGAGAAGCCGCGCCCGGCCTCGACCACCGCCATACGGGCGAGGTTGCCGTCTGCCTTCGGCAGGCCCGCCGCGGTCCAGGATGCGGTCGGGGTGGCGGTCCAGCGCTCGTAAAGCGACCAGTCGCGGCTGAGCCAGAGCTCGGCCACGGTGGCGCGTTCGGCGGCGGTGGATTGTTGCAGGCCCTCGCGGTCGGGACGGGCGAAGACGATGATCCGCACCTCCACGCCCGCGGCCCGCAGCTTGGGCGCCTCCTCGCGCTCATAGCGCTGCATGGCGGCGGAATCGCGATAGCCGACGATGTAGACGGGACGCCCGCCGCCGCCGCCCGAGACCCAGCCGGACCCGTCCAGCAGGGTCTGTACGGCACCCTGGTTGCGGTCGACCACGACCGGCTGGAACCGGGCATGGAACTGCCAGTAGGCCCAGTAGCCGCCGCCCGCGATCAGCAGGCCGACGAGGGCCGCCAGGGCCGACCAGACGAAGAAGCGACGCATGAAGATGTCCGGTGCAGTTGGGGCCGTGACCGAGGTCTAGCACCGAACGCGGGTCGGAAAAATGACGCGGGCGCCACGGCGCCCGGGCGCTTCACGTCGCGCCCCCCGCCGATCGGGGCGTCTCAGCCCATCGTCGGAATGACGAAGGAGCTGTCCGCATGCTCCAGATCGCTGTCGGGCCAGCGGGCGGTGACCGTCTTGACCTTGGTCCAGAACTTCACCCCCTCCATGCCGTGCTGGTTGGTGTCGCCGAAGGCCGAGCGCTTCCAGCCGCCGAAGGTGTGATAGGCGACCGGCACCGGGATGGGGACATTGATCCCGACCATGCCGACATTGACCCGGGCGGCGAAGTCGCGGGCGGCGCGGCCGTTCTGGGTGAAGATGGCGACGCCATTGCCGTACTGGTGCCTGGACGGCAGGCTCAGCGCCTCCTCGAAGCTGGCGGCGCGGACGATCTGCAGCACCGGGCCGAAGATCTCCTCCTTGTAGGACGCCATCTCCGGGGTGACGTGGTCGAACAGCGACGGGCCGATGAAGTAGCCCTTCTCGTGGCCCTGCAGGCTGAAGCCGCGGCCGTCGACGACCAGTTCGGCGCCGTCCTTGACGCCCTGGTCGATCCAGCCCTCGACGCGGGCCTTGTGCTGGGCGGTGACGACCGGGCCGTAGTGGGCCCCGGCGTCGGTTGAGACGCCGACGCGCAGGGACGGGATCTCGGCCACCATCCGCTCGCGCAGAATGTCAGCGGTCTGCTTGCCGACCGGCACGACGACCGGCAGGGCCATGCAGCGCTCGCCGGCCGAGCCATAGGCGGCGCCGGACAGGTCCTTGATGACCTGGTCCATGTCGGCGTCGGGCAGGACGATGCCGTGGTTCTTCGCCCCGCCCATGGCCTGGACGCGCTTATTGTTGGCCGCGCCGGTCTGGTAGACATAGTGGGCGATGTCGGACGAGCCGACGAAGCTGACGGCATGGACCAGGGGATGGGTCAGGATGGCGTCGACCGCGACCTTGTCGCCGTGGACGACGTTCAGGACGCCCGCCGGCGCGCCGGCTTCCATCATCAGCTCGGCCAGACGCACGGGCACGGACGGATCGCGTTCGCTGGGCTTGAGGATGAAGGTGTTGCCGACGGCGATGGCGACGCCGAACATCCACATCGGGATCATGGCCGGGAAGTTGAACGGGGTGATGCCGGCGACGACGCCCAGCGGCTGGCGCATCGAATAGACGTCGATGCCGGGGCCCGCGCCCCAGGTGTATTCGCCCTTCAGCGCATGGGGGATGCCGCAGGCGAACTCGATCACCTCCAGGCCGCGCTGGATGTCGCCCTTCGAGTCGGCGATCACCTTGCCGTGCTCGGACGAGAGCAGGCCGGCCAGCTCGTCCATATTGGCCTCGACCAGGCGTTTGAACTCGAACATGACGCGCGCGCGGCGCTGGGGGTTGGTCGAGGCCCAGCCCTCGAAGGCGGCCTGGGCGGCCTGGACGGCGCGATCCATCTCCGCGACCGTGGCCAGCTGGACGCGCGCCTGCACCTCGCCCGTATTGGGGTTCATCACGTCGCCGAAGCGGCCCGAGCCTCCGGTGAAGGCGGCGCCGTCGATGAAATGGGTGATGTCGCGCATGGTGCAGGCGTGTCCCGGACGGTTTGTGGAGGTCGGGGCGCGGTTTAGCGGCTGGGGCCCGCAGGCGCCAGTGCGGCGCCGATCAGTCCACCGCCCGGCGCAGGGTCAGGAGCGCCTGGTCCTTCAGGGCCGCGTCGCCGACAGCCAGGATGCGGCCGTCGCCGGAGGGGGGGGCGCCCAGCCAGTCGGTGACCTGCCCGCCCGCGGCCTCCACGAGGGGGACGAGCGCGGTCCAGTCCCAGGACTTTAGCCCCGTTTCGGCGACCAGATCGACGTGGCCCGCGGCCACCATGGCATAGGCATAGGCGTCGCAGCCCAGGCGGGCGAGACGGGCGGTGGCGCGGACCTGGGTCCAGGCCCCGCGCTCGGCGCCGGTGAAAAGGTCCGGGTCGGTGGTGGCGATCACCGCGTCGTTCAGGCGCGGACAGGCGCGCACGGCCAGCGGCGTGTCCTGCCCGCCGCGGATCATCCGGGCACCTGAGGGGCCGCCGAGGAAGATCTCGTCCAGATAGGGCTGGGCCACGACGCCGACGGTCGGGCGTCCGGCGATCCGCAGGCCGATCAGCGTGGTCCACAGGGGCAGGCCGGCGACGAAGGCGCGGGTGCCGTCGACGGGGTCCAGCACCCAGACGTGTTCCGCTTCGGGACGGTCCGACCCGTACTCCTCGCCCACCACCCCATGGTCGGGGAAGCGGGCGGCGATGAGGGTCCGCATGGCGGCCTCGGCGTCGCGGTCGGCGCGGGTGACGGGGTCGAAGGCCCCGCCCGCGTTCTTGTCGTCGCCCGTCAGACCGGTGCGGAACAGCGGCAGGGTGACGGCCGCGGCGGCTCGGGCGAGGTCGACGGCGAAGGCTTCGAAGGGGGTCATGAAGGGCTTAGGGCTTAGGGCCTGGGGCTTAGTCAAGCGGGACCACCTGGCCATCCTGACGAGCGCGCAGCCTTCCCTAAGCCCCAAGCCCCAAGCCCCTCACCCCTGAACCGGCTCGCCCTCGTCGTGCAGCGACTTGGCCAGATCCAGCAGGCGGCGGCGCGGGCGTTCGCCCAGCTGGTAGTAGGCCTGGATCAGATCCAGGGTCTCCTTGCGCGAATACATCTCGCCGCCGTGGGCGGCGCCGGCGTTCTCGCGGCGCTCCAGCGCCTCGGCGAGGCCGTCGTAGAAATAGCTGACGGGCGCCTCCAGCGCCTCGGACAGCTGCCAGAGCCGGGCGGCCGAGATGCGGTTGGCCCCGCACTCATACTTCTGGATCTGCTGGAAGCGGATGCCGACCTGGTTGGCCAGCTGCTGCTGGGTCAGGCCCAGCAGACGACGGCGACGCCGCAGTCGGCGGCCGAGATGAAGATCGATGTCGGTGGCCATGGCCCCAAACCCCCTGTGGTGACGGACCGTCCCGAAACGGAACGGCTCGCCCTCGACGCGGCAAGCACCATGCCGCCCTCGCGTCACGGGGGAATGACGGCGTTCGGCAGCGGGCGGGTAAACGCCTGCGCCCTGGCGCCGTGTTCCGGCCGGGTGGCTTCCGGAAGGCGGGCCCCTGGTCTGTTCTGCGTCGCGGACCGCCGGTTCCGCTCAGTCTTCGCGGACGCGCTTCTTGCGGAAGCTGGGATTGAGGACGGCCTTGCGCAGGCGGATGGACTTGGGCGTGACCTCGACCAGTTCGTCTTCCTCGATATAGGCGATGGCCTGTTCCAGCGACATCAGCCGGGGCGGGGTCAGGCGCACGGCCTCGTCCTTGCCGGAGGCGCGGACGTTGGTCAGCTGCTTGCCCTTGATCGGGTTGACGTCGAGGTCGTCCCAGCGGCTGTTCTCGCCGATCAGCATGCCCTGATAGGTCTTGGTCCCTGCGCCTACGAACATGACGCCGCGGTCCTCGAGGTTCCACAGGGCGAAGGCGGCGGTCTCGCCGTCGGAGTTCGAGACCAGCACGCCCTTCAGGCGGCCCTCGATGCGGCCCTTGTGGGGCTCATAGTGGCTGAACACCCGGTTCAGGACGCCGGAGCCGCGCGTGTCGGTCAGGAACTCGCCCTGATAGCCGATCAGGGCGCGCGACGGGCACATCAGGCTGATGCGGGTCTTGCCGGCCCCGGACGGGCCCATGTCCTTGAGCTCGGCCTTGCGCTGGCTCAGCTTCTCGATGACCACGCCGGTGTATTCGTCGTCGACGTCGATCATGACGTCCTCGATCGGCTCCAGCCGTTCGCCGTTCTCGCCGGTCTGATAGACCACGCGCGGCCGGCTGATCGACAGTTCGAAGCCCTCGCGCCGCATGTTCTCGATCAGCACGCCCAGCTGCAGTTCCCCGCGGCCGGCCACCTCATAGGCGTCGGAGCCCGGGGTCTCGGTCACGCGGATGGCGACGTTGGCCTCGGCCTCCTTCAGCAGGCGGTCGCGGATCACGCGCGACTGGACCTTGTCGCCCTCGCGTCCGGCCAGGGGGCTGTCGTTGACCGAGACGGTCATGGAGATGGTCGGCGGGTCGATGGGCTGTGCGGGCAGGGCCTCGGTGACCTCGAGGGCGCACAGGGTGTCGGCCACCGTGGCCTTGGACATGCCGGCGATGGCGACGATGTCGCCGGCCTCGGCGCCCTCTTCCACCGGCTGGCGCTTCAGGCCACGGAAAGCCAGCACCTTGGTGATGCGGCCCTGCTCGATCTGCTTGCCGTCGCGGTCCAGGGCCTTGATGGCCATGCCCGGCGCGGCCTTGCCGCTTTCGATCCGGCCGGTGAGCAGGCGACCCAGAAAGGGGTCGCTCTCGATCAGCACGTTCAGCATCTGGAACGGCTTGTCGCGATTCTCCTGCACCCGGGGCGCCGGCACGTGCTCGACGATCAGGTCGAACAGCGGGGCCAGGGTGTCGGACGGCTGGTTCAGGTCCAGCGTGGCCCAGCCGTTGCGGCCGGACGCATAGATGTGGGGGAAGTCGAGTTGTTCGGGCGAGGCGCCGATGGCCTCGAACAGATCGATGGTCTCCAGGTGCACGCGGTCGGGATCGGCGTGGGCGCGGTCGACCTTGTTGATGCACAGGATGGGGCGCAGGCCCATCTTCAGAGCCTTGGTCAGCACGAACTTGGTCTGGGGCATGACGCCCTCTTCGGCGTCGACCAGGATGACGCAGCCGTCCACCATGCCGAGGATCCGCTCCACCTCGCCGCCGAAGTCGGCGTGGCCCGGCGTGTCGATGATGTTGATGCGCGTCTCGCCGGCCTTGCCGTTCCAGAGCACCGACGTGGCCTTGGCCAGGATGGTGATCCCGCGTTCCTTCTCCTGGTCGTTGGAGTCCATGGCCCGTTCGGTCTGGGCCTCATTGGCGCGGAAGACGCCGGACTGGGCCAGCAGCTGGTCCACCAGGGTGGTCTTGCCGTGGTCGACGTGGGCGATGATGGCGACGTTGCGCAGGTTCATTTTCGGATATCGGGGACGGGCGGCGCCGAAGGGGTCGGGCCGCGGGATTCATGCGACGGTGCGGGGAGGCGCCGCCTCATACAGCCCTCGGCCCGGAAAGGCCAGCCGGTGACGCCCGGACCGGAATCGGCTTCAAGGGCGGGATGGAGCATCGCGAGCGGCTGATTGCGGCGGTCAGGGGCGATCCGGACCTGATGCAGGTGCTGGACGTGGCCCGCGGGCTGGGTCTGACCGACTGGCTGATCTTCTCCGGGGCCGTCTATCAGTGCGCCTGGAATGCCGTGACCGGGCGGCCCGCCGGGTACGGGATCAAGGATTTCGACCTCGGCTATTTCGATCCCGACGTCAGCTGGGAGGCCGAGGACGCCGTGATCCGCCGCGTCGCCGCCGCCTTCGACGACCCCCTGCGCAGCCGCGTCGAGGTGCGCAACCAGCGCCGGGTGTCGGAGTGGTTTCCGGCCAAGTTCGGCGAGCCCTATCCGCCGGTCGCCTGTACGGCCGAGGCGCTGACCCGATTCGTCGCCCCCGCCTTCGCGGTCGGCGTGCGGCTGGAGGCGGACGGAGAGATCGTCGTCGAGGCGCCGTTCGGACTGGACGACGTGTTCTCATTGACCGTGCGGCCCAATCCCAACCGGCCGAGGGCCAGGGACTGGGATCGGGTGATCGCGGGCCTGAGGGCGCGGTGGCCGGAAGTCGTCGTCATTGAGGAGACCGCCTGATGCGCCAATGGACCATCGACGCCTTCGCCGCCGGGCCCTTTCTGGGCAATCCGGCCTGTGTGGTGGAGCCGTTCGTAGCCTGGCCCGACGACGGCTGGATGCAGGCGCTGGCGCGGGAGAACAATCAGGCCGAGACGGCCTTCCTGCGGCGCACGGGCGATCCGGCGCGGTTCGATCTGCGCTGGTTCACGCCGGGCCAGGAGGTGGACCTGTGCGGCCACGCCACCCTGGCGGCGGCCCATGCCCTGTGGGTCGAGATGGCGGCGGGCGTCGCCGATCTGGCCTTCGACACCCGCTCCGGACCGCTTTACGTGCGCCGGGTGGGAGATCTGTACGAGATGGACTTCCCCGCCGATCCGCCCCGCGCCTGTCCGACGCCCGGCGGTCTGGCCGAGGCCCTGGGGGTCGCGCCGGTCGAGGTCCATGCCGGACGCTATCTGCTGGTCGTGCTCGGGGACGCGGCGGCGGTGGCGGCCGTGACGCCCGACATGCGGGCGCTGAAGACGATCCGGGGCGAGGCGGGCGAGGCGGGCCATGTGATCGTCTGCGCCCCGGCGGAGACCGGCGACGACGTCGATGTGGTGGACCGCTTCTTCGCCCCCGGCTGTGGCGTCGACGAGGACCCGGCGACCGGGTCGGCCCACTGCCTGCTCGGACCCTTCTGGGCCGGGCGGCTGGGGCGGGAGACGGTGCGGTTCCGCCAGGTGTTTCCAACTCGCGGCGGGGAGATCGAGACCGGGGTGCGGGGGGACCGGGTCCTGCTTCGGGGGCGGGCGGTGACCACGGTCGAGAGCCGGCTGCGCGTCTG
>CAMCIP010000082.1 GCA_945874855.1 Brevundimonas vancanneytii | reverse complement strand
GCCCCGAGGACGGCCATATGGTGACCCCGGGCTGACCGCGCGGAGGGCGCGGGCAGGCTCAGTCCCGGCCGACGGTCAGCCAGTCCTCCAGCAGGGCGTTGAACCGCGCCGCCTGCTCGATCATGACGGCGTGGCCTGTCGCGGGCACGGCGACGAAACGACTGCCGGCGATGGCGGCATGGACCGCCCGCGCGCGGGTCGGCGAAATCGGTCGATCCTCCTCGCCCGAGACGATCAGCGTGGGGGCCCTGATGCGGGCCAGCTCGGGCTCGATCCCGCGACGGGCCGCCGAGGCCGCCGCCGCCCGGGCGAGGGAGCGTGGCAAACGACGCAGATAGCCGCGCCAGCGATCGGCCTCGGCCCGCCGTGTGCGGTCCGCCAGGAAGGTGTCACCGAACAGGATCTTCATCAGCGGCCCGGTGAAGGGCGCGGGGCCGAACAGGGTGACAAGAGCGATCAGCAGGCGATAGCGCGGCAGGTTGGCCGGCTCCTCCGCCTCCGCACTGGGCCCGATCAGGGTCAGGGTGCGGATCAGTTCCGGCCTGCGCGCCGCGACCCGCATGGCGACGAAGGTGCCCATGGAGAAGCCGACCAGGTGGCAGGGTGCGAGGTTCAGCGTCCGCATGAGCTCGACGGCGTCAACCGCGAGGTTGTCGAGATCGAGACCCGCCCGCACCTTGTCGGACCGGCCCTGTCCCCGGAGGTCGAAGGTGACCACACGGTAGCGCGCGGAGAAGTGGGCGACCTGGGCTTCCCAGGACTCGGAGGCCAGCATGAGGCCATGGACGAAGACAATCGTCTCCGGGCCGTCGCCGTGGATGTCGTAATGCAGGCGGATACCGCCGATGCGGATGTCGGGCATAGGTTCGCTTTCTTGAAGGGGGGTCTCGAAAGAGGCAGGGGTTCAGGCCGGCCAGGCGTCCAGCAGCCGGTCGATCGCCGCCTCGATGCGGGTCCAGCCTGCGTCGTCGAGCGCCACGCCGGCGAAGCGCTCGCGGGTGGCGGCGGCGAGGGCGAGGTGCTGGACGGCCGCAAGCAGGATGACGTTGAGAGCAACCACATCCACCCCCTCGGGCAGGGGCAGGTCGGGCCGGCGCGAGGCGGTCCAGCGCTGGAGCACGATCGAGCGCGACGCCTCCAGACGGCGAAGCAGGGGGGTGTCCTCGCTGAGCTCCCAGGCCACCAGCCGCAGGATCAGCGGGCTGGCCCGCAACGCCTGCAGATAGCCCGTCAGCATCTCCCGTGCGAAGTCGCGATAGGAGGTGGCCCGGGTTGGCGGCAGGGCGGCCAGGGCCTCGCCCAGCCACAGATCGAGCCGGCCGGCCAGCCGCTCGACCACCCCCTCGACGCCCTCGAAATAGCGATAGATCAGCTTGCGATCGACGCCGGCCTCGGCCGCCAGGGTGTTGACGTTCAATCCGCTCCAGCCGGCGCGCAGCAACAGCCGCTCGGCGGCGGAGACGATCGCCGCCTCCGTCGCCTGGCGATCTCTGGGGCGAGTGCCGCCTTCAGTCCGGACCATCAGCCGTTGGTGTCCGACGCGGCGCAGGCGCGCAAGGGGCAGAGAGGTCATTGGAGAAGCCTTTCGTGGTGGACGCTTGACATGTCTCGCAACTGGGACATAGATGATGTCTCATCACTGAGACAAGGGGGTTGCGATGACTTTTTCCATCAGGCGCAAGGCCGGCGCGGCGATGATCGCCTTCGCCCTGGCCGTGAACGGGCCGTATCTGCTGTTGATCGACCGCTTCGGCTATGACGACGTCCTGCGCGAACCGCCGCTGGAGGTCCTGCGCGCCTTTCAGGCCGGCGGGCCCGAGCTGATCCTGATCTGGCTGGCCTTCGCCGCCTGTGCCCTGTCCTTCCTGTGGGTTTCCGCCTGGACGGGAGACGCGGTGCGCGCCTCCGGCGCGCGCTGGCCCGTCTGGGCGGCGGCGGCAGGGGCGGCCTCGGCGGTGGCCCAGGCCGTCGGTCTGTCGCGCTGGCCCTTCGTCGTGCCGGGTCTGGCGGACCAGGCCCTGACCGGCGACCCGGTCCAGTCGGCCGCCGCCGTCGCCGTCTATCAGGGCCTGCACCAGTTCGCCGGCGTGGCGATCGGCGAATGGCTGGGCCAGACTCTTCTGGCGGCCTGGACCCTGGCGGTCGGTCTGGCCCTGGTGCGGGGGCCCCTGGCCGCGGGCCTGTGGACACGGGCCCTGGGGGCGGTCGCCGTCATCCTGACGCCGCTGTGGATCATGGGCCATGCCGAGCTGCTGGCCACCGTCGATCCCGCCTTTCCCGACGTCCAGATCACCCAGTGGGTCTTCACCGCCTGGCTGGTCTGGCTGCTGGCCCTGGGCGTGACCTGGCTGGTTCAGCGAGACCGCAAATGACCGGTCCCCTCCGCCAGACCCGGGGGGCCACACCCCCCGGGCACAGTGGGGAAGGCGGCCCGGTCGACAGGGTGAGGAGTGACCGGGCCGCCCGGTCCCGTCCGCCGGGAAAGCTGAAGATGGCGGGACCGCTTCTGACACGCGCGAGCATGCGACTTCCGTCGGCCCGCACCGCTTTCGCCCCGACGGCCCGCGCGCTAGGGATCGGGCACCCCCAAGGAGCCCGTCCCATGCATCTCGCCCGTTTTCCCCGCGTCCGCCTGGCCCATCTGCCGACGCCGCTGGAGCCCCTGCCGCGCCTGGGGGAGAAGCTGGGGATCGATCTGTGGATCAAGCGAGACGACGCCACGGGTCTGGCCGGCGGGGGCAACAAGACCCGCAAGCTGGAATTCCTGCTGGGAGACGCCTTCGAACAGGGCGCGGACGTGCTGGTGACGCAGGGGGCGGTCCAGTCCAACCACGTGCGCCAGACGGCGGCCGCGGCGGCGGCGCACGGCCTCGGATGCGCGATCATTCTGGAGGCGCGCACGGGCTCGACGGCCGTGGACTACGTCGGCAACGGCAACGTCCTGCTGGACCAGCTGTTCGGGGCGACGCTCCGCACGGTCGCCTCGGGCACGGACATGAACGCCGAACTGGAGATCGAGGCCGAGCGGCTGAGGGGCGAAGGGCACCGCCCCTATGTCATCCCCGGCGGCGGCTCCAACCCGATCGGGGCGCTGGGCTATGTCGACTGCGCCCGCGAGATCGTCGTCCAGGCCGATGAGCTGGACCTGCCCCTCGACCGGATCGTGACAGCCACGGGCAGTGCGGGCACCCACGGCGGCCTGGTCGCCGGCCTGGCGGTCATGGGCGCGGACGTGCCGGTGCTGGGCTTCGGCGTGCGCGCGCCCAGGGCTCGTCAGGAGGCCATGGTTCTCAAGCTGGCGCGCGAGACCGCCGCCCTGCTGGGCCGGCCCGACGCGGTGACCGACGACATGGTGGTGGCCGACTGCGACTATGTCGGCGAGGGCTATGGCCTGATCGACCAGGGCGTGATCGACGCCCTGGTGCTGGCCGCCCGCACCGACGCCATCGTTCTGGACCCCGTCTATTCGGCCAAGGCCATGAAGGGCCTGATCGCCCGGGCGGCGGAGTTCCGGGGCGAGACGGTGGTCTTCCTGCACACCGGCGGGGCCCAGGGCCTGTTCGGCTATCAGAGCGTGCTGGAGGGGCGGCTGGGGTGATCCGCCCGAACTGACCCGACTTTGGCGGACCGGCGGACCGGTCCGCCTTCTCCAATCCAAGGGAGAGGCTGCATGAACAGATCACTGCGCGCGCTGACCCTCGCGGTCCTGGTCGCGGCCATGGGCGGTGCCCTGATGAGCTGCTCCAACGGTGGAGGCGGATCGACCCCGTCGCCGCCGCCGACCCCTCCGGCGCCACCCCCGCCTCCGCCGCCGCCTCCCCCGCCGCCGCCGCCCGCTTCGGTGGAACGCGAGATTTCGCCGGCGGCCCTGAACCCCGCGCTGACGACCAATACCGCCGGCCACTTCGTCGTGACGCCCAACCCTGCGGTCGCGCCGGACAACAAGCTGTTCGTCATGCTTCCCGGTACGGGCGCAGTTCCCCGCTTCTATCGCGAGATCGTGCGGACGGGCGCAAGTCAGGGCTACCATGCGCTGGGCCTGACCTATCCCAACGACACAGCCATCGGCGACCTGTGCGTCGGCAGCGCCGATCCCGATTGCGCCGGCAAGGCGCGGCGCGAGATCCTCACCGGCGAGGATCTCAGTCCTGTGGTCGCCATCACGCCGGCCAATTCGATCACCGGGCGGCTGACCGCCCTGATCGCCCATCTGGCGGCCACCTGGCCCGCCGAGGGCTGGGGCCAGTTCATTTCGGCCGGTCAGCTGAACTGGCAGCACATCACCGTCGCCGGCCACTCACAGGGGGCCGGCCATGCCGCCTTTCTCGGCAAGCTGCATCTGCTGGACCGGATCGTGATGTTCTCCGGACCGTCAGACGTCGGTCTTGCCACCACGACGCCGGCCCTCTGGCCCGCCTTGCCAAATGTGACGCCGGTCGACCGCCAGTACGGCTTCACCCACACGGCGGACGAACTGGTTCCGCTGGCCCTGGCCAACCAGAACTGGACCCTGATCGGCCTGTCGACCTTCGGGCCGCTCACCTCCGTTGACGGCGTCTCGGCGCCCTACGGAGGGTCACGTCGACTGATCACCAGCGCCGCGCCCAATCCGAGCCCGCCGGGCACAGTTCCGCAGCCACGGCACTCTTCGCCTGTGGTTGACGCGGTCACGCCGCTCGACGCGCTCGGCGCACCCCTCTATCGACCGGTATGGATCTACCTGGCCTTTCCCTGAGCCGGGCCGGGCAAACTGGCGGGGCCATCATGAGGCAGGCGCAATGAAAACCCTCGGCATCCTCGGCGGCATGGGCCCGGCCGCCACCGTGGCCTTTCTCGACCGGCTGCTGGCCCTCACCCCCGCGCGAGAGGATGAGGATCACATCCGGGTGGTCATGGACATGAACCCGCGGGTGCCGAACCGGCATCGCGATCCGCCGGGGGCGAAGGAGGAGCTGGCGGCCATGGCGGCGCGGCTGAAGGTCATGGGGGCCGAGACCCTGGCCATGCCGTGCAACACCGCCCACGCCCATGCCGACGCCATCCGGGCGGCGGGCCTGCCGTTTCTGGACATGATCGCCCTGACGGCAGCGGAGGCCGCCGGGCAGCTGGCGGACGGCGGGCCGCGCCGCATCGGCGTGCTGGCCACTCCGGGCGGTCAGGACCTCTATGTCGCCGAGCTGGAGCGCCGCGGGCTGACGCCGGTGGTGCCGGAGGTCGGGGGGCGGCGCGCCTTTCTGGACCTGGTGTTCCAGGTCAAGGCCGGGGACGTCGGACCCGAACGGCGGGCGGAGATGCGGGTCCTGGCCCAGGCCCTGATCGACGACGGCGCCGGCGCCCTGATCGCCGGCTGCACCGAGATCCCCCTGCTGATGGGCCCGGCCGACGTGGCCGTGCCCCTGATCGACTCGGCCGAGACCCTGGCCCGGGCCTGCGTGCGCGAGTGCGCCTGACCGGGGCGGGCGACCCGCCCACATCCGCTGCCGAGCGACGCCTGGCCCTGATCGTGCTGGTCGGCGCCGCCGTGGTCCTGGGCGTGGCCCCGATCCTGGTCCGGCTTGGCGAGGTGGGGCCCGCGGCGGCCGGCTTCTGGCGCTTCGTCTTCGCCCTGCCCCTGCTGCTGATCCTGACGGCGCGGCCGGGCGGCGGCGGGATCGGCCTGCCGTCGAAATGGATGGCCCTGGCCGGACTGTTCTTCGTCCTCGACCTGGCCTTCTGGCACTACGGCATCGTCATGACCTCGGTGGCCAATGCCACCACCCTGTGCAACCTGACGCCAGTGGTGGTGACGGCCTTCGCCTGGATCGCCTGGGGTCAGAGGCCGAAACGGCTGTTCCTCGCGGCCCTGGCCCTCGCCATGGTCGGGGCCTTCGCCATGGCGGCGGGGGCGGACGGCAATCAGGGCACCAACCCCCTGCTGGGCGATGCGCTGAGCCTGTCGGTGGCGCTCTGGTATGCGGGCTATTTCCTGGCGGTGCAGGCGGCGCGACGCACGGCGGGCGCGATGCAGGTGACCCTCTGGGCCACGGCCCTCGGCACGCCCCTGCTGCTGGGGGTGGCCGTGCTGCTCGGCGAGGATTTGCTGCCCGACGGCGCCGGCGGCTGGGCGGCGCTGGCCGGGCTGGGCGTCATGCATGTGGTCGGACAGGGCGGCGTGGCCTGGGCCCTGGGCCGTCTGCCCGCCGCGGTCACAGCCGTGACCATCCTGATCCAGCCCGTGGTCGCCGCCCTGCTGGGCTGGGTGCTGTTCGCCGAGGCCCTGACGCCCGTCCAGGCCCTGGGCGGCGCCCTGGTGCTGGGAGCGGTCGTCCTGGCCCAGCGCTCGGCCCAAACGAAAGCGGGCGCGGAACCCGTAAGTCCCGCGCCCGCCGGTTCTTGATCAGCTTCGGATCAGAGGATCTTGAGATCCACCGCCGAGGTCTTGCCGCGCTGGGATTCCAGCTCGTACTCGACCTTGGCGTTCTCATCCAGGCCCATCAGGCCCGCCTTCTGGACGGCGGTGATGTGAACGAACACATCATTGCCGCCGCCATCGGGCTGGATGAAACCGAAACCCTTGGTCGGGTTGAACCATTTGACCGTGCCGGTCGCCATGTCTGCGTCTCCGTAAACGCGCTTTCCAGGCAGACGCCCCAACGGGACGCCCGTCAGCCCATCTGGATAAGCTCGTTCAAGCGAAGGAGCGGCACGCGGCTTTGGACACCGCGAAAATCCGGACTGCGCTGGCTTTGTCTCCCAGCCTTACGGTCGGGTCAACCGGATTCCGATTCGCCGCCTGCGCGAACTTCCCTCAGGAACAGAGCCCGCGGGCCGCTCCGTCCAGATGCAGGTGGTCCCGGTGCGCCGCATTGTACTCGGGCGACAGGACGGTGGCGAAGACCCGGCACGCCCCGGCGCGAATCTGCCTGAGGAATTCGGCCCCCGCCACACCCGCCGGTCCCTCGCCCGACCAGTCGGCCAGGACCGAGACCTTGCGCCCGTCCGCCAGCGTCACCCCGGCCACGTCCAGGGCATTGGCCCGGGCATGTTCGCTGGGCTGCGGCGAGGCGCCTGCCTGGCCATTGATGCGTCGACAGGCATAGCTGCCGTAGGTGTCGACACGGGCCACGGACTGGCCGAACACCTCGCGCGCCGCGGGCTGCAGCACCTGCCGGTCCCAGATGACGTAGCGCACGGCCATGGGGCACTGCATGACCAGCCCGCCGGGCGCCAGCGGCGTGATTGCCCCGCCGGTCAGGCGCACCGCCCCCTGGACCACGCAGAAGCCCCCGTCGTCGCGGTCTTCCGCCCGCTCGACCAGCACTCCCGCCTCGCGCAACAGCTGGATGCAGGCGTCGGTGACGGCCTTCAGCTCCTCCGGCGCGGCCGTGCGGGCCACCACGAAGTCGTCGACCTGGGCCGCCGTGGCCGTGCCGATCGGCCGCCCCAGATCCAGTGGCTTCCACGGCAGGTCCTGGGGCGGGGCGAACAGATTGGCCAGGGCGAAGGCGGCGGTGAGGCCCAGCGCGGCCTCCCACAACAGGTTCCAGAAGTCCGCCAGGTCGCGTCTCATCCGGGCCTCAGCCCGCGGCGGCGCGCAGCAGGCGCTGGATCAGGTCGCCGACCGCCTGGGATCCGCGCCCCGCGTCATTGGACGCCGCCACCACCGCGAGGCCACGCTCCGGCAAAAGGGCGGCGCTGAGATACCAGTAGGTGTTCGAGCCGTCGTGGGTCAGCAGCGGGCCGGGACGGCGATCACGCCCGCCCAGCGGATGGCTCAGCACGCCCCAGCCATAGCCATAGGCCGCGCCGGGCCCGGCGAAGGGCGTCGTCAGCCGCGCCAGCGAGGCGCCCGTCAGCCAGCCCCTGCCACCATCCAGCCAGACGGCGAGGAACCGGCCATAGTCGGCCATTGACATGTGCGCCGTACCGGCCGGCCCCAGGGCGGCGGGATTGTCGCCAAACGGTCCCGGGGGGATCGGGGTGCTGACCCCGCCGCGTGAGCCATGGCCCCAGGGGGCCGGATCCGCCGGGGCGCCGAACCCGGCCGAGGCCAGGCCCAGGGGCTGGAACAGGTCGGCGGCCATCTGCTCTTCCCACGGCCGGCCCGTGATCCGCTCCAGCGCCGCGCCGGCCAGCACATAGTTGGCGTTGCCATAGGCGAAGGCGCCGGGGTTGCCGGCGGGCGGGGCCCCCAGCGCGGCCGCCGCGATGGCCGTGCGCTGCTCCACCAGGCTGCGCGGGTCCGACCGCGCCGTCATCAGCCAGGACTGGCCCATCACCGAGGCGTCCATCAGACCCGCGCGATGGCGCATGAGGTCGTCCAGGGTCGCCGCCGCCCAGCGCGGATGGACCGTCAGGTCGGGGAAGGCCCGGGCCAGCGGCAGGTCCCAGGCCGTCGCCCCGGACTGGACCGCCCGGGCGAACAGGGCCGCCGTCATGGCCTTGGTGTTGGAGCCGACGTGCCAGCGGTCGTCGACCGTGACCGGCTCGGGGGCGCCCAGCCGCCTCACGCCCCGGACCCCGATCCAGCTGGCGCCCGACCGTCCCACCACCATCCCCGCGAGGGCCGGCGGGCCGGCGCGCGAGAAGGCCAGATCCAGATGGGCCTCATAGTCGCCGGGATCGGCGACACGGGCCGAGGCGGGGCCGGCCATGGCCAGGGAGGCGCCGGCGGCCAGGAACAGGCGGCGGTCGGGGCGAAGCGCGTCGGTCGTCATGCCCCCGTTTACCCCGGTCGGCGCGTCGCGCACATGACATTTCCCGCCGACCGGTCCAACGTGGGCGGATGGCCAGGGACGATGACTACGACGCCGAGCTGGAACGGCTGCAGATTCTGCTGGTGGACGCCCAGCACGAGATGATCGAGGCCGGTCGCCGGGCGGTCATCGTGTTCGAGGGACGCGACGCGGCCGGCAAGGACGGGGCGATCAAGCGGCTGACGGAGTTCATGGCGCCCCGCCAGACCCGCGTGGTGGCCCTGCCCAAGCCTTCCGAGCGCGACCTCAGCCAGTGGTATTTCCAGCGCTACGTCGCCCATCTGCCGGCCGCCGGCGAGACGGTCCTGTTCAACCGGTCCTGGTACAACCGGGCGGGCGTCGAGCCGGTCATGGGCTTCTGCACCGCCAAACAACATGAGAAATTCCTGATCGACGCGCCTCTGTTCGAGCGTGCCCTGGTCGACGACGACATCATCCTGATCAAGCTCTGGATGGACATTTCGCGCAAGGAACAGGCCGCCCGGCTGGCGGCGCGGGTCGAGGACCCGCTGAAGCGGTTCAAGGTCTCGCCCCTGGACGCGGAGGCCCAGGTGCGGTGGGAGGCCTATTCCGCCGCCCGCGACCGCATGCTGGCCACCACCCACAACGAGGCCGCACCCTGGACGGTCATCAAGACCGACAGGAAGAAGGTCGCCCGCCTGAACGTGATCCGCCACGTGCTGCGCGCCATGGGGGCCAGGGCGCCCGCACCCGACCGCACCGTCTGCATCCCCGGCGACAAGGCGGCCGGGCGGCTGAACCCCTAACCGAACCCCAGGTCGGCCCGGACGCGCGCGGCCGGCACGCCCACCTCACGCAG
The DNA here is from genome assembly GCA_945874855.1 of Brevundimonas vancanneytii. GTDB lineage: Bacteria > Pseudomonadota > Alphaproteobacteria > Caulobacterales > Caulobacteraceae > Brevundimonas > Brevundimonas vancanneytii_A. The sequence goes on along the minus strand of CAMCIP010000082.1, from coordinate 32 downwards.
GGCCTGCAGGGTCTCGGCCCGGTCCCGCTTGG
>CAMCIP010000081.1 GCA_945874855.1 Brevundimonas vancanneytii | reverse complement strand
GCGCTGGTGGCCCTGTTCCGGTCGCGCGGGGCGGTGGTCTACTGGGTCGGCATGCCGCGCATGAAGCGGGACTCGTTCGACGGGCGCATGGCCATCATCAATGAGGTGGTCGAGGCGCGCATGAAGGCGCTGGGCGTGCCCTATGTGGACACCGTCGGCCTGACCTCTGACGCCCAGGGCCGCTACATGCCCTATGCCGATGAGGGGGGTCGTCAACGGTTGATGCGCGCCAATGACGGCATCCACATGAGCATGGCCGGCTATGTGCGTCTGGCCGAGCCGGTGGAGGCCCGCATCCGGGCTGACGCGGGCCTGACGGCCAGAACCCCGTGAAGACGGCGCTGGCGGCGGCGCTGGCGCTGGCGGTCGTCGGCCCGGCGGCGGCGCAGACGGCCTATGCGCCGCGCGACCTGCCGGCGGCGGGGACCTCGATCTGTCCCGGAGGCCTGTGCGGGGCCGAGCGACTGGCGCCCTTCTTTCGCGGACTGGCGGCGCTGGAGGCGGGGGCGAGCCGGCCGGTCCATGTGCTGCAGATCGGCGACAGCCATACGGCGGGCGACCTGTTTACCGGGCCGGTGCGGTCCCGGCTGCAGGGCCGGTTCGGTCGCGGCGGGCGCGGGCTGCTGGCGCCGGGCCTGCCCTGGGCCGGCTATGCCCCGCGACAGGTGCAGGTGACGGCGCAGGGCTGGGACTGGACGCCGGCGCCGACCTCGGTCGGGGGCTATCGCAGCCTGACCGCCACGGGGCTGGCGGGCGGGCCGGCGCGGGTGGCGGCCGGGGCGACGCTGACCTTCACCCTGGATCCGGAGGCGGCGACCGCGACGGTGGCCCTGTGCGGGCGCGAGGGCCGGGTGGCGGTGGACGCCGACGGGGCGCCGCTGGGCGCGGTGGAGCTGGGCGCGGGGGCCTGCCGGACGCTGACGGCGACGCGGCCGATGCGGACGGTGACGTTGCGGGCGGCCGACGGGGGCGCCGTGCTGGACTCCGTCTGGCTGGAGGGGCCGGGGCCGGGGCTGATCCTGTCGAACCTCGGCCATGTCGGGACGACGCTGTCGGACCTGGCGGCGCGCGACGAGGCGGTGGTGGCGGCCGAGCTGTCGGCCCGTCCGCCGGACCTGATCGTGCTGGCCTATGGCACCAATGAGGGGTTCGACGACGGGCTGGACCTGGCCGCCTATGAGCGGCTGCTGCGCGCGCAGATCGACCGGCTGCGGCAGCTGGCGCCGGGGGCGGCGATCCTGATCCTGGGGGCGCCGGACGCCCTGAGGCGGGGCGAGACCGGGGCCTGTCCGGGCGCGCCGGAGCGGGGACCGCCGCCGGGTCTGGCGCGGGTGCGTGACTTGCAACGCCGGGTCGCGGCCGAGGCGGGCGTCGCGTTCTGGGACTGGCATGGGCGCATGGGCGGGGACTGTTCGGCCGAACGGCTGGCGCTGGGGGAGGACCCCCTGATGCGCGGCGACCGGGTCCATTTCAGCGCCGCGGGCGGCGAGTGGCTGGGCGCGATCCTGGCCGCCGATCTGACCGGCGCCTATGACGCCTGGCGGGCGGGGGCCTTCTGATGCTGTTCCCGACCCTCGCCTTCGCCGTCTTCTTCCTGTTCGTCTATTTTACCTCCTGGTCGCTGGATCGCGAGAACGGGCGGCGCAAGCTGTTCCTGCTGCTGGCCAGCTGGTTCTTCTACGCCCAGTGGGACTGGCGTTTCGTCGGCCTGCTGATCCTGTCGGCGGTGCTGAACTGGGGCGTGGCCGTCCTGATCAGCCGCGAGGAGCGCGCGGTCCAGCGCAAATGGCTGGTGGCGCTGGGGGTGGCGGTCAATCTGCTGATCCTCGGCTTCTTCAAATACTACGGCTTCTTCGTCGAGGAGATGGGGCAGCTGCTGGCGCGGGTCGGCTGGGAGCGGGATCTGCCGCTGCTGCAGGTGATCCTGCCGGTGGGGATCAGCTTCTTCACCTTCCAGGGGATCAGCTATGTGGTGGACGTCTATCGGCGGACGACACCGCTGGCGCGCAGCCTGCTGGACGTCATGCTGCTGATGAGCTTCTTCCCGCATCTGGTGGCCGGGCCGATCGTGCGGGCGTCCGACCTGCTGCCCCAGTTCGACCGGGCCCCGCGCCTGACGCGCGAGATGGCGACCCATGGTCTGCTGCTGATCGTCTGGGGCCTGTTCAAGAAGACGGTGATCGCGTCGGAACTGGCCGTGCGGCTGGTGGACCCGGTCTTCTTCGATCCGTCGGCCTATTCCGCCTTCGACATCGCCGCGGCGACCTATGCCTATGCGGTGCAGATCTACTGCGACTTCTCGGCCTATTCGGACATGGCGATCGGGCTGGCGGCGCTGCTGGGCTATTCCTTCCCGCGCAATTTCGACCAGCCGTACCGGGCGCGGTCGATGCAGCAGTTCTGGCGGCGCTGGCACATCAGCCTGTCCAGCTGGCTGCGGGACTATCTGTATGTGCCGCTGGGCGGAGGCAAGAAGGGCCTCTGGTCGTCCAGCCTGAACGTGATGATCACCATGCTGCTGGGCGGGCTGTGGCACGGGGCGGCCTGGACCTTCATCCTGTGGGGCGCGCTGCACGGCGGGGCCCAGGTGGTGGAACGTGTGGGCAAGGCCGCGCTGGGCGGGCGCTGGAATGTGCCGACCTGGCTGGGGGTGTTGCTGACCTTCCACGTCGTCTGTCTGGGGTGGATCCTGTTCCGGGCCGAGACTTTCGACCTGGCCGTGGCCATGCTGGAGGGGCTGGGTCGGTGGGGTCCGGTCGTGATGACCACGCCGTTCCTGGCGGTGCTGATCGTCGGGGGGCTGGCCATGCACTGGCTGCCGCCGCGCGCGGTCGAGGGCATGACCGAGCGGCTGAAGGCGGCGCCGTCGATCACCCTGGGCCTGCTGCTGGGCGTGGCCTTCCTGCTGATCGAGGCGGTGCGGCCCGAGGGCGTGGCGCCCTTCATCTATTTCCAGTTCTGACGGGGAGGGACGCCGCATGACCGATCCGACCGACCCGCCAGTCTTCCCGCCGCCGCCGCCCTCGCCGTTTCCGCCGCTGGAGCCGGCGGCGTTCGGCGCCGATCCGGCCAGCGACTGGAACCGGGGCGCTGACGCCCACGACCTGATCGCGCGGGAGAACCGGCTGAAGGCCATGGCCCGCTTCGCCTTCCCGCCCGGACCGCCGCCGGACGAGGAGGGCCTGGCCGCGCGCGACCAGCGCTGGGCCACGCGGGTTCTGCTGGTGGTGACGGTCTTCATGGCGATCTTCAACGCCGTCTCCGTGCCCAACTGGTCGCGCCAGCAGGCCCCGGGCTGGGTCACCGACACGGTGCGCGGGATCTCGGAGGTCTGGGCCACCCAGGTGGCCTTGCTGGGCGCCGACATGCCGCGGCAGGGCGTGCGCGAAGCCTATGAGACGGCGCGGGACGCGGAGTGGGTAGAGGGGCAAGTGCAGACGGGCGAGCGATGAGCCCTCTCCCGGCGGGAGAGGGCTTGAGGCTCGCAGAGCGCAGCGATGCGCCAGCCGAAAGGGAGAGGGGCTCGCTTTTGAGATTGGCCCCTCTCCCTTTCGCGTTTCCAATCGCTTCGCTCCTGGACGCTCAAGCCCTCTCCCGCCGGGAGAGGGACAGTTGAAACGTACCGACAAGGCCCGACGGTTTCGTCGCTCCGCCGGTCCGGCTGAAGACAGGATCTGGCAACTGGTCCGGCGCGACGCGGTGGATGGCCTGCGATTTCGCCGTCAGCATCCGGTCGGACCCTTCATCGTGGACTTTGCCTGCATCGATATCCGGCTGATCGTCGAGATCGACGGCGGCGTGCATGGGTTGGAGACGGTGGCTGCGCGTGATCGGGCGCGCCAGATCGCTATCGAGGCCTTGGGCTGGATCGTGCTGCGGTTTTCAAATGACCAGGCGCTCAACGAGCCGCACATCATCACGGACGCGATCCGGGCCCATGCGGCGATGATCAGGCGATAGCCCCCTCCCCACGGGAGATGGAAGTCGCTAGCGTGCCCCCCGGACTTCAGGGGAGCGTTGGCATGCGGGTTTCGGCTTTCGGCGTGGTTTCGGTTCTGGCGCTGCTGGCGGTGGCCGGGCCGGTCTTGGCGCAGCAGGCGGGGGCCCAGCAGGCAGGGGCGGCGCCGACCTATCAGGAGCCGCCGCAGCCGATCGCCGACATTCTGGATTCCCGGCCCAGTCCGACGCCGAGCCTGAGCCCGGACCGGCAAACCCTGGCGCTGTTCGACCGGTCGAACCTGCCGCCGATCGAGGAGCTGGCCGAGCCGATGCTGCGGCTGGGGGGATACCGGATCAACCCGCGCAACAACGGCCCCGCCAACAGCCGCATCTCGTGGCTGACGGGCATGAGTTTCCAGGACCTGTCGGGCGGCGAGCCGCGGATGGTGGGCCTGCCGGACGGGGCGCGGTTCACGTCACCGAGCTGGTCGCCGGACGGCCGGTCGGTGGCCTTTCTGGTCGATGAGTCCGAGGGCATGGCCCTGTATGTGGCCGGGGTCCAGGGCGGGCCGGCGCGGCGGCTGACGACGGCGCGGGTCAATGCCGCGACGGGGTCGGGCTTCGACTGGTTGCCCGACGGCTCGGGCCTGCTGGTGCGTATGGTGCCGGCCGGGCGGGGCGGGGCGCCTGATGTGACGCGCCCGCCGACGGGACCGGTGGTGGAGGAGACGGCCGGGCGGGCCGCCCCGGTGCGGACCTGGCAGGACCTGCTGGGCAATCCCGGCGACGAGGCCCTGTTCGACCACTATTTCACCAGCCAGCTGACCCTGGTCGGGCTGGACGGGACCACGCGCAACCTGGGCGGGCCGGGGGTGATCCTGGGCGCCTCGACCTCGCCGGACGGGCGCTATGTGCTGCAGACCCGGGTCAAGCGGCCCTATTCCTATGTCGTGCCGGCGGGCCTGTTCCCGACCGAGATCTTCGTGACGGACATGCAGGGACGGCTGGTGCACGGGGTGGCCGACCTGCCGCTGCGCGACGACGTGCCGACGGCCTTCGACGCGGTGGCGCCGGGACCCCGAGCCGTGCAGTGGCGCGCCGATGCCGACGCCACCCTGGTCTGGGTCCTGGCCCAGGACGGCGGTGATCCGCGCAATGCGGCCGAGGTGCGCGACCGCGTCCTGATGCTGGCCGCGCCCTTCGATGCGGCGCCGACGCCCCTGATCGACCTGAAGGAGCGTTATGCCGGGGTCGTCTGGGGCGACGCCGACACGGCGCTGGTGAACAGCCGCTGGTTCAACACGCGCCACGAGACGCGCTGGATCGTCGATCCGTCGATGCCGGGCCAGGGGCGGGTTTTGCTGGAGCGGAACTATCAGGACCGGCTCAACGACCCCGGCCAGCCGGTGACCGAGCCCGACGACCGCGGCCGGTCGCGCATCCGCTTCGCCGCCGACGGACGTATCCTGATGGCCGGGCAGGGGGCGACGCGCGAGGGGGAATATCCCTTCATCGCCGCCATGGAGCCGCTGACAGCCCAGTCGGAGATCCTGTGGCGTGCCGCGCCGGGCGAATATGAGACCGTGATCGGCTTCCTCGACGACAGCGGCCGCCGGATGGTCACGCGGCGCGAGAGCCCGACGGCCCCGCCCAATGTCTTCCTGCGCGACCTCGACACGGGGTCTGCGATGGCCCTGACGGCGTTTCCCGATCCGGCGCCGCAGCTGGCGGCGGTGACGCGCGAGCTGATCACCTATGAGCGGTCTGACGGGGTGCAGCTGTCGGGCACCCTGTATCTGCCCGCCGGCTACGATGCGGCGCGGGACGGACCCCTGCCGCTGGTGATGTGGGCCTATCCGGCCGAGTTCACCGACGCGGCCGTGGCCGGTCAGGTCGTCGACACGGCCAACCGCTTCGTGCGGCCCGGCGGGTCCAGCCATCTGTTCCTGCTGACCCAGGGCTATGCCGTGCTGGACGACCCGTCGATGCCGATCGTTGGCGTGAACGGGGCCGAGCCGAACGACACCTATGTGGAGCAACTGCGGGCCAGCGCCGAGGCGGCCGTCAAGGCCGTGGTCGACCGCGGCGTGGCCGATCCTGACCGGATCGCCGTGGGCGGGCACAGCTATGGCGCCTTCATGACGGCGAACCTGCTGGCGCACACCGACCTGTTCCGCGCCGGCATCGCCCGGTCGGGCGCCTATAACCGCACCCTGACGCCGTTCGGATTCCAGTCCGAGCAGCGGACCTATTGGGAGGCGACCGAGACCTATACGGCGGTCTCGCCCTTCACCTATGCCGATCGGGTGAATGAGCCGATCCTGCTGATCCACGGCGAGGCGGACGACAACTCCGGCACCTTCCCGGTGCAGTCCGAGCGCTTCTATGCGGCGCTGAAGGGGCATGGGGCGACGGTGCGCTATGTGGTGCTGCCGCTGGAGGCCCATGGCTATCGCGCGCGGGAATCGGTCGGCCACACCCTGTGGGAGATGGTGCGCTGGCTGGACCTGCATGTGAAGAACGCCCCGGCGCGGGTCCCGGCCGTGGCCGCGGTTGCCGCCCCGGCGGCCGGCGGCAGCTGACCGTCAGTTTCCGAAAGGCGCAACCGATCGTCCGGGCTCGTGGAATGTCGCCATCGCAAAGGACAGGAGGGCGCGATGAAAAACTCTATCAGGCTGGTGGCTCTGACGGCCGCGCTGGCGGCGGCGGGCTGTGCCTCGCTGATCACGGGGGGCGACCTGATCCGTGAGGGTGAGCCGACCGTGAGCTTCACCTTCCAGAACAGCTCGAACCAGGCGATCGACACCATCCTGATTTCGACCTGTGACGCCTCGTCCTACGGGCTGGATCGCCTCCCTGAAGGCGTCGTGGTCCGGCCGGGACAGTCCTATCAGTGGACCATCTCGGCGGGCTGCTATGACGTGATGGCGGGCGCGGTCGGCGTCGGGTCAACGCCCGGCAAGCGCATCCAGGTGCCGGCAGGACGACCGACCGTGCTGACCTACGACGGCCGCAACAACTGATCGACCAGGTTTCGGGCGGCCACGTCGCGGCGCCGCAACATTGTTGTTGCGCCGGGGCGGTTCCTCGGGCCACGCTGCAAGATCGTTGCGGCGGGAGCGGCATGGCGTTCGACGAAATGTCAGGGCAGGGGGGCGAGGTGCGCGCCAGCTATGGCGGCGTCGCCCGCTGGCTGGCCGAGGCGCCCGAGGGCCTGCTGCAGGCGCGGTCGCGGCAGGCCGAGCTGTTCTTCCGGCGGATGGGCATCACCTTTGCGGTGCATGGCGACGCCGAGTCCAGCGAGCGGCTGATCCCCTTCGACGTGGTGCCGCGCATCATCGACGCCGGGGAGTGGGCCGGGCTGGAGGCGGGGCTGGCGCAGCGGGTGCGGGCCATCAATGCCTTTCTGGCCGACATCTATGGCCGGCAGGAATGTCTGAAGGCCGGGGTGGTGCCCGAGCGGCTGATCCTGACCAATCCCGGCTATGTGCCCGAGATGCAGGGCCGGCGGCCGCCGCGCGACGTCTGGGTGCAGATCGCCGGCGTGGATCTGGTGCGCACCGCCGACGACGGCTTCCTGGTTCTGGAGGACAACTGCCGCACGCCCAGCGGGGTCAGCTACATGCTGGAAAACCGCGAGATGATGATCCGGCTGTTCCCGGACCTGTTCGCCGACTATGCGGTGCGGCCGGTCGAGACCTATTGCGACATGCTGCTGGCGGCCTTGCGGGACTGCGCGCCGGAGGGCGCGGGCAGCGATCCGACCATCGTCGTGATGACGCCGGGACCGTTCAACTCGGCCTACTATGAGCACAGCTTTCTGGCTGACAAGCTGGGGGTCGAACTGGTCGAGGGGCGTGACCTGTTCGTGGACGACGGCCGGGTCTTCATGCGGACGACCGAGGGCCGTCAGCAGGTGGACGTCATCTATCGCCGCATCGACGACGACTTCCTGGACCCGCTGACGTTCCGGCCTGACTCCACCCTGGGGGTGCCCGGTCTGATGACCGCCTATCACGAAGGTACGGTGTCCCTGGCCAATGCCGTCGGCACGGGCGTGGCCGACGACAAGGCGGTCTATACCTACATGCCCGAGATCATCCGCTTCTTCACGGGCGAGGAGCCGATCCTGAAGAATGTGCCGACCTGGCGCTGTCGCGAGCCGGAGGCGCTGAAGGAGGTGCTGGCCCGGCTGGACCAGCTGGTGGTCAAGGAGGTCGGCGGCTCGGGCGGCTATGGCATGCTGATCGGCCCGGCGGCGACCAGGGCCGAGATCGAGGCCTTCCGGGCGCGGCTGATCGACGATCCGGAGGATTTCATCGCCCAGCCGACGCTGGAGCTGTCGACCGCGCCCACGCTGGACAAGTCGGATCCGGCCGGCGGGCTGTGCCGGCGCCATGTGGACCTGCGGCCCTTCGTGCTGTCCAGCCCCAGGGGGGTGACGGTGGCGCCGGGCGGGCTGACCCGGGTGGCGCTGAAGCCGGGCTCGCTGGTGGTCAACTCCAGCCAGGGCGGCGGCACCAAGGACACCTGGGTGCTGGACCGCTGATGCTGGCCCGGACCGCCGACAGCCTGTACTGGATGGGCCGCTACATCGAGCGGGCCGACTTCGTGGCGCGCATCCTCGAGGCGACGCTGCGGCTGGCGGCCATCCCCACGCGGGGCGATGGCAATGCCGACGCCGTCTGGGCCAGTTGCCTGGCCTCGGCCGCCGAGGCGGACGCCATTCCCCGCCCCTATACCGAGCGGGCGGTGCGCGAGCATCTGGCCTTTTCCACCGACAACGGCTCGTCGATCGCCTGCTGCCTGACGCGGGCCCGGACCAACGCCCGCTCGGTGCGCACGGCCCTGACGGTGGAGCTGTGGGAGGCGGTCAACGGGGCCTGGAACGGGCTGGCCGAACAGGGCAGGCCCACGCGCCGCGACGACTTCGCCCGGTTCCTGGAGTGGGTGAAGACCGTCACCCTGTCGGTCGAGGGCGCGACCAGCCGGACCATGCTGAGGAACGACGGCTATTGCTTCCTGCGGCTGGGCGCGGCGGTGGAGCGGGCCGACAACACGGCCCGCCTGCTGGATGTGAAATACCACCTGCTGCTGCCCGAGGGGGAGCGGGTCGGCGGGCAGCTGGACTATTTCCAGTGGACGACCCTGCTGCGCGAGGTCTCGGCGCTGACGGCCTATCGCTGGGTCTATCGCGACAACGTCAAGCCGTGGCTGGTGGCGGACCTGCTGGTGCTGAACCGGCAGATGCCGCGCTCGCTGGCCAGCTGCCAGTCGTCCATCGTGCGCTATCTGGACCGGCTGGCCGAGGAGTACGGCCGGCGCGGGGCGGCGCAGCGGATCGCGGCGGACCGGATGCGCGCGTTCGAGGGCGCCGGCATCGACGGCATCTTCCAGTCCGGCCTGCACGAATACATCCAGGAGTTTCTGGCCGAGAACCACCGCCTGGGCCGGGCGATCACCGACCAGTATCTGAGCTGAGCCGCCATGCGCCTGCGCATCGAGCACGCCACCACCTATGCCTATGACCTGGCCGCGCGGTCGATCATGCAGACCCTGCGTCTGACCCCGCGCTCATCCGAGGCCCAGCAGGTGCGCGACTGGCGGGTGGAGACGGACGTCGACGCGCGCCTGCACCGGTCCGAGGACGCCTTCGGCAATGTGGTGCACACGCTCTACACCGAGCAGCCCACGCAGACGCTGACCGTGCAGGTGTTCGGCGAGGT
>CAMCIP010000080.1 GCA_945874855.1 Brevundimonas vancanneytii | reverse complement strand
TCCCGCTCGGTCCGCGTCGGCGGCGACAAGATGGACGAGGCGATCATCAGCTACATGCGCCGCAACCATAACCTTCTGATCGGCGAGACCACCGCCGAGCGCATCAAGAAGGACATCGGCACCGCCCGCATCCCGTCCGACGGCGAGGGCCTGTCGATCGAGGTCAAGGGTCGCGACCTGATGCAGGGCGTGCCCCGCGAGGTCCGCATGAGCGAGCGGCAGGCGGCCGAAGCCCTGGCCGAACCGGTGACCCAGATCATCGAGGCCGTGAAGGTGGCGCTGGAAGCCACCCCGCCCGAACTGGCGGCCGACATCGCCGACAAGGGCATCATGCTGACCGGCGGCGGCGCCCTGCTGCGCGGCCTCGACGCCGAGATCCGCGACCATACCGGCCTGCCGGTCTCGGTCGCCGACGATCCCCTGTCGTGCGTGGCCATCGGCTGCGGCCGCGTGCTGGAGCATCCGCGCTGGATGAAGGGCGTGCTCGACTCGGCCCTCTGAGGCCGGCGACAGGCCGCTCAACTCCCCGTTATCCCGGCCGATCGCCCGGTTCCCTTGCGGCACGGATTTTGCGATAGGCTGACCGGATCGGCGGTGTCGGTCCGGCGATTCTCAACCCCTCTGTGGAAGGCGCGCCGTGGCATTCCGCGACGGACCGTTCGAAAATCTGAAAGTGCCGTTGATGTGGACGGCGGCGCTGGCCGTGGCCCTGGGTCTGGCCGCTGCCGCCGTATTGCTGGTCGCCGACCGTCGCCAGGAGACGGGCGGGCTGGCCGGGGCGCGAGCGGGCGCCGAGAGCGCCATCGGGCCGGTGAACGGCGTCTTCGCCTACCCCGTCCGCTGGATCGGGTCGGTCAGCGACTGGGTCGGCAGTTATTTCTTCGCCGTGTCCGAGAACCGACGGCTGCGCGAGAGGGTCGCCGAGCTGGAGGCGGTCCGCGACGCCAATCTGGCCCTCGCCAACGTCAACGCCCGCTATGAGGCCATGCTGGGCATCCGCACCCAGCCGCGCGTGCCCATGGCCACGGCCCGTTCCGTCTCCGACGCCCGCGGCCCCTTCGCCCGGGCCCGGCTGATCGACGTCGGCACGGCGGGCGGGGTCAAGGTCGGCAATCCGGTCATCAACGAACATGGCCTGGTGGGCCGGGTGTCGGGCACGTCCGCCGGCGTCAGCCGCGTGGTGCTGCTGACCGACGCCTCCAGCCAGGTTCCCGTGCTGATCGACCGCTCGGACGCCCGGGCCATCCTGCGCGGCGACGGCAGCGACAATCCGAGGCTTGAATACATCCGGGGGCAGGACGCCCTCGAGGTCGGCGATCAGGTGTTGAGTTCCGGCGATGGTGGCGGCGTGCCGCGCGGCCTGCCCATCGGCGTGGTCGCAAAGGGTGTCGACGGCTCCTGGCGGGTGAAGCTGTTCAGCGACCGCGGGGCCATCGACTTCGTTCGCGTCCTGAAGTTCGAGGATTTCAGCCAGCTGGTCGAGCCCGACGCCCTGATGGCCCCGCCCCTCGCCGGGCTCGGGGTGGCGCCGGCGCCCGTCGCCGCCGCCCCGGCCGTCCCGGCGGCGGCCCCTGCGACGGCGGAGCCGGCACGGTGAAGCGCTCGCTCGCCATTCGTTCCGACAATGGCCCGATGCAGTGGATCGGCTGGCCCGCCGCAATGGCTGCCGGCGGCATGCTCCTGCTCGCCACACCGGTCCAGGTGTTCGGTTTCAATCTGCCCGAACCGATCCTGCCCCTCCTGCTGGCCTTCGCCTGGCCCCTGATACGGCCATCGCTTGTGGCCCCGGCCGTGCTGTTCGGCCTGGGCCTGTTTCTGGACATCCTCCTCTATCAGCCGCTCGGACTTTGGCCGCTCTGCCTGCTGGTTCCCTATGGCGTCGTCCTTGCAGCCCGGCCTTTTCTGGCCGGTCAGGAAACGCGGGTGCTGTTTTTCTGGTTCGCCCTGATCTCGGCCCTGGCCTTTCTGCTGGCCTATCTGATCGCGACGCTGTCGTCAGGCATGGCCCCCAGCCTGCTGGCCCTGCTGGGCCAGTTCGTGCCGACGGTGCTGATGTTCCCCCTGGCCAATGCGCTGATCGAGCGGTTCGATGACGTGGACGCGCGGTTCCGATGAGCTCCGAGCCCTCCATCCTGTCCCGCGACCCCAATGAGCGCCAGGGCTCCTTCCTGCGGCGCACCCTGGTGCTCGGCGGGCTGACGACACTGGGCCTGGTAGGGCTGACGGCGCGACTGGGGCAGCTTCAGGTCGTGCAGGCCCAGGAGTATGCGACCCTGGCCGCCGCCAACCAGTTCAACTATCGGCTGGTGCCCCCGCCCCGCGGCCTGATCAAGGACCGCAACGGCGTGGTCGTGGCCGGCAACCGGCCGAGTTTCCGCGTGCTCGTGGTCCGGGACGAGACCAAGGATCTGGACCAGACGCTGGATCTGCTGGGGCAGCTTCTGCCCGACACGGTCGACCGCCGTCGCGCCATTATCCGCGACGTCAACGCCGCCCCGCGCTTCAGCCCCGTGCCGGTCAAGAGCGACCTGTCCTGGGAGGAGTTCGCCAAGGTCAATCTCTACGCCAATGAGCTGCCCGGCGTGATGGCCGACATGCACGAGGCCCGCTTCTATCCGCACGGCGGGGCCTTCGCCCATGTGGTCGGCTATGTCGCCAAGCCCAATGCCGAGGACGTCGAGGCCTTTCGGGAACGGGGCGAGGACCCGCCGGCCATCCTGTTCAACCCCGGCTTTCGCATCGGTCGCCAGGGGGTCGAGAAGGCGCTGGAGGATCGCCTGCGCGGCGAGCCCGGCGGGAACCGGGTGGAAGTCGACGCCCGCGGCCGGGTGGTCGGCGAGGACGCCGAGAACAGCCGCCCGCCCGTGCCCGGCGCCGAGGTGGTGCTGACGCTGGACGCAGACATCCAGAACAAGGCGCTCGAGGTGTTCGGCGAGGAGTCCGGCAGCTGCGTGGTGATGGACGTCCGCAACGGCGACATCCTGTGCATGGTCTCGGCCCCGTCGTTCGATCCGAACCTGTTCGTGGGCGGCGTGCCGACGGCGGTGTATCGCGCCTGGGCCGACTATGAGCGCCGTCCCCTTCTGGACAAGGCCATGACGGGGGTCTTCGCGCCCGGGTCGACCTTCAAGCCTGTGACGGGCCTGGCCGCCCTGATGGCCGGGGCCAATCCGGATCGTCGCATCACCTGCAACGGGGCCTACTATCTGGGTCGTCGATTCGCCTGCCACGCGACCCATGGGTCGCAGGACATGCGGGACGCGATCAAGAATTCCTGCAACGTCTATTTCATGACCCTGGCCGTCGAGATCGGCCCCGACGCCATCGCCGACGTGGCGCGCACCATGGGCTTCGGCCAGACCTTCGACATCGGGATCGGCGGCCAGAAGCCGGGTCTGGTGCCGGACCGCGACTGGCGCCGGCGCAACCCTGTCAGGGGCGACGGCAAATGGTATCCGGGCGAGACACCCAGCTATGGCATCGGGCAGGGTGCCCTGACCGTCAATGCCCTGCAGCTTGCGGTCTACACCGCCCGCCTGGCCAATGGTCGCAAGGCTGTGCAGCCGAGGCTGATCAAGTCCATCGGCGGCGAGGAACAGCCGCCCGCCGCGGCGGTGAAGGACCTGCCCTATGACCCGCAGATGCTGGCTGTTCTGCGCGAGGGCATGAACCGGGTCACGGACGTGGGCGGAACCGGCGCGCGCAACAGTCAGCTGGGCCTGGGCGCCGTGCGCATGGCGGGCAAGACGGGCACCGCCCAGACCCGCAACTATGGCGATGGCGCGCGCAGGTCCAACGTCTGGACCCAGAAGGACCACAATCTGTTCATCGCCTATGCCCCGATCGATGAGCCCCGCTATGCCGTGTCTGTGATCGTCCAGCACGGCGGTCTGGGCGGTGGCACCGCCGGGGCTCCGCGGGCCCGCGAAGTCATGAAGGTCGCCCTGCTGAAGGACCCGGAGATCCGCCGGCGCATCGAACAGGCCGGGTTCGCCGAAACCGAGGATGCGGGCGCTCATGCCTCCGAAGCGCTGGGCACCGATGCGCCCGCGCCTTCGCCCGGGCCGGAGGCGGCACAATGACCGCCTCTGCCCTGACCCGTCCGGGTGAACGCGACCGGCTGTCGGTCAAGATCACCCAGATCGACTGGACCTTCGTCCTCCTGCTCTGCGCCGTCGCCGGTGTGGGCGGGGCCATGCTGTGGTCCGTGGCGGGGGGCGACTGGCGCCCCTGGGCGCTGAATCATGTCAGCCGCTTCGGGTTCACCGTGGTGATCATGCTGATCCTCGCCCTGCTGGACCTGAAGTGGTGGTTCCGGCTGGCCTATCCCGTCTATGCGGTGGCCCTGTTGCTGCTGGTGGCGGTCGAGGTGGCAGGCGAGACCCGCATGGGCGCGACGCGCTGGCTGACCCTCGGCCCGCTGACGTTTCAACCCTCCGAGATCATGAAGGTCGGCGTCGTCCTGGCCCTGGCGCGCTGGTACCACGGCGCGACGGCGCAGGAAGCCAAACTGCACTGGAAGCTGATCGTGCCGGTCCTGCTCATCGGCATGCCCTTCGCGCTCGTGGCACATCAGCCGGATCTGGGCACCGCCATGCTGATCGGCATGACCGGAGCCGCCATCATGTTCGTGGCGGGCCTCAGTCCCTGGATCATCGGGGCCGCGACTGCGGGGGTTACCGTCTTCATCCCCTTCTTCGTCACCGTGATCATGCACGACTACCAGCGGGCGCGGGTGCTGACCTTCCTCAATCCGTCGGCCGATCCCTCGGGCTCGGGCTACCACATCACCCAGTCCAAGATCGCGATGGGCTCGGGCGGCTTCCTCGGCAAGGGCTATGGTCTCGGCAGCCAGAGCCAGCTGGAGTTCCTGCCGGAGAAGCAGACCGACTTCATCTTCTCGGCCCTGTCCGAAGAGTTCGGCTTTATCGGGTCGTTCGGCATCCTGCTGTGCTATGCGGCGATCATCGTCATGGCGCTGCGCATCGCCTCCCTGTCCTACAGCCATTTCGGGCGACTCGCGGCGGCAGGCGTGACGGCCACCTTCGCCCTCTATGTCCTGATCAACGGCGCCATGGTGATGGGACTGGCCCCCGTGGTGGGCGTGCCCATGCCGCTGCTGTCATATGGCGGCACGGTGATGCTGACCGTGATGATCGGCTTCGGTCTGATCCTGTCCACGCGCGTGCACCGCTATTCGGAACTGCCCAAGGGCCAGGGCCTCTTCTGATCCGATGACCGACGACGCCAGGATAAGGACCGTCCCCTCCCCGATCCCCGATTGCGCCGCGGCGAACTGCCCCGAGCCACTGCTGCCCAATGCCGATCCCGCGCGGGTGCGCGCCATGACGGCCGGTGTCGACATGCGCGACGACCCGGCGGAGTGGGCCTTTGTGCGGTTGTCGAAGCTGATCGCGGACTTCGAGAAGGACCTGGACCCCGACGAGGAGGTCGGGGCCACGGTGGTGGGTCTGCCCGGCGACGGGATGCTCAAGTTCGACGACGTCGGCTTCTGGGCCCCCGACTTCATCCTGTTTTCCGGCAAGAATGCCGACGGCAGTATGGTGCGGGTCATCCAGCACTACAGCGCCATCAACGTGACCCTGTCGGCGACCAAGAAGCCGGAGCAGCGCGAGGCGCGGCGCATCGGCTTTCAGCTGTCCGAACTGGTTCGCGCGACCAACCCGAAGAGCTAGAGCGCCGCCGCCCAGTCGGTGGCGCGCAGCAGGCTGTCGACGATGCCGGGCTCGGTCGAGGCGTGGCCGGCGTCCGGCACCACGTCGAGATGCGCCTCGGGCCAGGCCGACTTCAGCGCCCAGGCCCCGGCCATCGGCGTGACCACGTCGAAACGCCCCTGGGCGATCCAGGTCGGGATGTGGCGGATGCGGCCGACGTTGGCCAGGATCCAGTCTTCCTGGGGGAAGAAGCCGCCGTTGACGAAATACCAGCACTCGATGCGGGCGAAGGCCACGGCGAACTCGGGGTCGGCGAACTTCTCCGGCCGGGCCGCGGGCCCCTCCACGCTGACCGTGTCACCTTCCCAGCTGGACCAGGCCACGGCGCAGCGCTCGCGCTCCGCCTTGTCCGGCCCCGTCAGGCGGCGATAGTAGGCGCCCATCAGATCGTTGCGTTCGGCCTCGGGGATGGGGGCCACAAACTCCGCCCAGGCGTCGGGAAAGATCATCGAGGCCCCGTCCTGGTAGAACCAGTGCAGCTCCTTTTTGGTCAGCAGGAAGATTCCCCGCAGCAACAGCGACCGCACCCGCTCCGGATGGGTGATGGCATAGGCCAGGGCGAGGGTTGACCCCCAACTGCCGCCGAACACGGCCCAGCTGTCGATCTTCAGCAGCTCACGCAGGCGCTCGATGTCCTCGATGAGCGTCCAGGTGGTGTTGTCTTCCAGCGACGCATTCGGTCGCGACTTGCCACAGCCGCGCTGGTCGAACAGGACGATCCGGTACTTCTTCGGATCGAAGAAGCGCCGCATGCCGGGGTTGACCGCGCCACCGGGCCCGCCGTGCAGCACCACCACGGGCATGCCCTGCGGATTGCCGCACTCCTCGTACCAGACCTCGTGCGGGCCGCCAGTGCTCATCCAGCCGGACGCATAGGGCTCGATCTCCGGAAACAGTTCGCGCCGGGGCTGATCGGTCATCGCAAACGCCATGGAATTACAGAGTTCCCCTACACGGGCCCCTCGCGCGGCCCCCGATTGTGACCGCAGTGCGGCATTCGCGCGGGAAAGCCAAGCGGGAAGCCGTCCCATCCCACGCCAGAAGGCAGAAGGCGGGGCGCGACGGACTCACCCGGGCAGGCTAGACCGCCGTCATGGCCGAGTCTGCCGTCCGTCCGCCGCCTCATGCCGTTGCCCGGCTGTCGGCCCACTATGTGTTGCTGTTCGGCGTCACTGGCGTCAGCCTGCCCTATGCGGCCCTGTGGATGCGCGACCGCGGGTTGAGCGGCGCCGAGATCGGCGTGATCCTGGCGGTGCCCATGCTGGCGCGCCTGATCACCGGTCCACTGCTGGCGGTCTGGGCGGACGGCTTCAGACGTCGCCGTTCGCCGATCGCGATCCTCGGGCTCACCGCCGCGCTCGGCTATGGCGGCGCGATCTGGGTGGAGGGATTCGGCCTGTGGATGGCCTGCTGGTTCGTGGGGGCCACGGCCGCGGCAGCCCTGATCCCGCTGAGCGACGTGCTGGCCCTGCGCGTCGCGCGGCGGGGCGGCTTCGCCTTCGCCCTGCCCCGGGGATTTGGATCCGCGGCCTTTGTGGCGGCCAACGTCGGCATGGGCGTCCTGCTGGTGCAACTGCCGGAGGTGGCGATCGGAGTCTGGATCGCTGTGGGCTCGGCCCTGACGGCCCTGTTCGCCGCCCTGGGCCTGCCGGGTGAGCCCGTCGGAGAGGCCGGGCCGACGCGGGCTCGCGACCGGTTTCGCGGCCTGGGCGCCCTGCTGGGCTCGCCAGCCTTTGTGGCGGCAGTGCTGGCCACCTCGGCCCTGCACGCGTCACACGCCTTCTACTATGCCTTCTCGGCGGTGATCTGGACGGCCCAGGGGCTCAGCGCTGGCACGATCGGCGCGCTGTGGGGGTTTTCCGTCGTGGCCGAGATCGGCTTCATGTGGCTGGTCGAGCCGTGGCGACGGCGCCTGCGGATCGATCCCTGGACCCTGGTGGCCCTGGCGGGCCTGGCGGGTGTTGTCCGTTGGGCCGTCATGGCGACCTCACCCGACCTCGTCTGGCTGGTTCCGCTTCAGGCCCTGCATGCCCTCAGTTTCGCCGCCGCCTATCTGGCGGGCCTGGAACTGATCGACCGGTCCAGCCCTCCCGAGGCGCACACGGCCGCCCAGACCCTGTCGTCGGCCCTGTCTTCCGGCGTGGTCATCGGCCTGGCCACCCTGGTGTCGGGGCCGCTTTATGACGCCCATGGCGCAGCCGGCTATCTGGCGATGACGGGGTTGGCGGCCGCGGGCGGCGTCCTGGCCCTCATCATGAGGCGGCCGGTCAGCCGGCGGGAGACCTGACGGCCGGGGGCGACATGTGGCGGGCGATGGCGCGCATGGCCGCCTCCACCCCGGCCCGGGCGAGGTCGGCGTCCCCGGCCGGCACCCGCAGCAGACCGACCGAAGGCGCGTCCACGCCGTCCGGCAGGCCGCACAGCGCCCGGAACAGCACATAGCTGGCAGCGTCGTCCTCGGCGTCGGAGCTGACTTCTGCGGACTGGCCGGCGTCCAGAAGGGCGCGGGCGATCTCCGTGGCGGGCGCCGTGGCGCGGACGATGCCCGGGCCGGTGGGCAGATGCCGGTCGCGGCCGCCCAGGGCGCGGTTCTCGGCGCGGGTCTGGATGCGGAAGGTCTCGCCGTCCCGGGACCTGCCCACGATCAGAACAGCCCGACAGGCCGGATCGCGAACCCGCCGCTCCAGCAGGCCGGCCAGAGCCTCGGGGTTGGCCTCATCGACCCGGTCGGCCCGCACGGTCGGCAGACCCTCACGCAGCGCCGCCGCTTCACCCAGCGTTTCCGCAACCTCAAGGTCACAGACGCAGACCACGATCTCGGGGCGCAGGTCGGACATGGCCTGGGCGGAGGTCTCGAGCATGGGTACGGGGACGGCTATGACGAATGTGTGACGGCGGGCGGACGGTGTCGTGAAGGTCCCCCACACGTCAAGTCGGAAACGTCCTCAAGGTTCTGAAAAAGGACCCGGTCTCGCCTGTCAGGCGAGATCACCGACGGCGGCGTCCAGCAACATGAAGGCCCGGCCGCCATCCGAGGCCAGGCGGTTCAGAACCGCGGCCGGATCGCCGCCACGCACATGGTCAGCCAGTACCCGCGCGGTCGCCGCGACATAGGCCTCCGCGTCGGCCCGCAGTTCCGCGTCGCTGAGCACGCGGCGGGACACGCTGCGTACGGCGGCCGGCGCCACCCGACGGACCACCGCGCGCGCCGCGGAAGAGTCGCCTTTCGCGATGGCCAGGGCCGCTTCCTCGATCCGCGCCCGGGGCAGCAGGGCATTGGGGTCCACGCCCATGCGCCGGATGGACGCCACGACCCGTGCCGACAAGGCCTCGACGTCCATCGTCGGCATCATCGGCGTGTCGAGGTCGAGGGGCGCATCGTCCTCCAGGTCGCTCCAGCCGATCCGATCGGGCGCGGCGGGTCCCGGGGGCGGCAGCTTGCCTGCATTCAGCTGCAGGCGACGCAGGCCGAAGCTGCGGGACGAAGGTTGGGCGTCCGGCGCGGGCGTCGTGGTGGGCGTGGCCGGGGGCGCGGGCTTGGGCGCAGGCGGGGGCGTCGGGGTCGAGGCGTCGCGACGCCGCCCGCCGCCGTCGCCGGAGACCACGCCCATCAGACGCACCGCCTCCGTCAGCATTTCATAGTTGCGCCGCACCCGCTCCTGGAAGCCGGCGTCCAGCGCCTCGGTGTCCTCGGCCGCCTTGCGCGACGCCGCCGACAAGGCCTCCAGACCCTGTTCCACCGCGGCGCGCACCGCGTCGACCCGCTTCTGGGCGACCTCGGGCAGGTCCGCCGCGCGCCGGTCCAGGTCCTGCATGGCGGCGTCGACGCGTTCGAGGGCCAGGCCCATGCTCGAGATCGTGGCCTCCAGACGCTCGATCGCCCGCGCGCCGGCCTCATCCACCAGGCCGGCGGTCTCGACGACCACCCGCCGCGCGCCCTCGACACGCGCATCGGCGGCCTGGTCGGCCTGGTGGGCGGCG
>CAMCIP010000079.1 GCA_945874855.1 Brevundimonas vancanneytii | reverse complement strand
ATTGTAGCCCGCCTGCGCCGAGGCAGCGACGGTGAAGCCCCTGAAGCTGAAGGGGCGCGTGGCCTGCAGATCGACCGTGGCGCCCAATGACCCCTCCTCCGTCTCGGCGGCGGCGGTCTTGCGCACGGTGATGCGCTCGAACAGTTCGGAGGCGAAGACGTTGAAGTCGAAGCCACGGCCGCGGTTGGCGCCGCCCGAGGAGTCGGTGCCGCCGGTGGTGGCCTGGGCCTCCATGCCGTTGATGCGGGTGCGGGTGAAGTCCGAACCCAGGCCGCGCACGGTGATCGAGCGGCCCTCGCCCGCGTCACGGTCGATGGCGACGCCCGGCACGCGCTGGATGGCTTCGGCCAGGTTCAGGTCGGGGAAGTCGGCGATGTCCTCAGCCACGATGACGTCCACCACGCCGGTCTCGCGGCGCTTGGCGTCCAGACCAGCGCTAAGGCTGGCGCGGAAGCCCGTGACGACGATCTCGTCGACCTCGGTGGCCTGATCGGGGTCCTGGACCTGGGCGAGCGCACCGCTGACGGCGAGCGTCAGGGCGATGACGAGGCCGGAAGCACCGGCGGTCAAGGTGCGGCGGAGGGCGCGGGCGGACCCGGCCTGGATGACGTGCGACATATGCCTCCTCCCTATGGGCATACAGGATGCCGGGGTTCCCCCGGTCTATCTGTTTTTTGCGTCCGACCGCTTCGGGTCGATCGTTTGACACCGGTGTCAAAAACAGGTGCTACTGCGCCTGACACCGGTATCAATCGAGAAGCTAGCCCGATGATGCGTCCTTCCGCAACCCCGTTCTCCCACGCGGCAGGGATGACCCTCGTCGTCGCCCTGGCAACCGTTGCCGTAAGCGCACACTCCCCTGCCTCGGCCCAGACCGTTGCCGTTCCGGCCTTCCCGGGGGCGGAGGGCGCGGGGCGTCTGGCGGTCGGGGGACGTGGCGGTCCTGTTCTGCGCGTCACCTCCCTGGCCGACGCCGGCCCGGGCACGCTGCGCGCGGCGGTGGAGTCCGAGGGCCCGCGGACCGTGGTCTTCGACGTTGGGGGCACCATCCGGCTGGCCTCACCGCTCGTCATTCGCCACGGCCGGATCACGGTCGCGGGCCAGACCGCTCCCGGCGGCGGCATCGCCATCCGCGACCAGCCCCTCGTCGTCCGCGCCGACGACGTGGTGATCCGTCACCTGCGGTCCCGCCTCGGTGACGAGAGCATGGTGGAAGCCGACGCCATTTCCATCGAGCGAGGTCGCCGCATCATCCTGGACCACGTCTCCGCCAGCTGGTCGGTGGATGAGACCCTTTCGATCGGCAGTCGCTACGACCCGCCGGAGCGCGGAATCTACGACGTGACCGTGCAGTGGTCGATCATCGCGGAGTCGCTGAACGTCTCGGCCCATGCCAAGGGCGACCATGGCTACGGCACCCTGGCGCGCGGCGGCCATGGCGCGCGGATCACCTTTCATCACAATCTCTGGTCCGATCACCGGGCGCGCATGCCCCGACCGGGCAACTATAATCCGCCGTCAATCGACCCCGTCGGGCCCCTGTTCGAGTTCCGCCAGAACGTCTTCTCCAACTGGGGCGGATCAACCGCCGGCTACAACGCCGATACCGGATCGATCTCGACCTATACCTTCATCGGCAACGCCTATCTGCCGGGACCCGCGTCGCAGGGCCGACTGGCGTTCGAGGACTCCGATCCCCTTGCGGTGGCCTGGTTCGAGGGCAATGCCATGGACGGCACGGTGCCGGCCGACCCCTGGTCCCTGGTCCGCTTCGACGGCGGCCCGGGCGAGAAGCTGACGGCGCGCCCCGAATGGGCGAGCGTCCCGGACGCGGATCCCGCGGCGACCGCCGAGGCTGTGGTGTCGAAGGCGGGGGCCTGGCCGCGCGATCCTGTCGACGCCCGCATCGTGGCGGGGGTCAGGTCGCGCGCGGGTCGTCTCATCGACTCCCAGAACGAGGTCGGCGGCTGGCCTGAACTGGAGACGGGCACACCCTGGGTTGACGGCGACGGCGACGGCATGCCCGATGATTGGGAGCGGGCCCATGGGCTGGACCCAACCAATGACGCGGATGGTGCGGAGGACAGGAACCGCGATGGCTGGACCAACCTCGAAGACTGGCTCAACAGCCTTGCCGGGTGAAAGTGTCGGTCCACGAGAAATTTCACGGGACGCTTTCGGATGCTATTGTGGACGTGGGCCCGCTCCAGTTCCTCGGATCACGGGGACTCGGGCATCGATAACCGGCATTTAATCGGAGCATGAAATGAATCCTCCTGTGATGGGGATTTTCTTATGCTGAACCGTCTTCTCATCGTCTTTGGACTCGTTTGGGCCGCCTTCGGCCTGGGGGCCGCGCTCGGGCCGATCGAGGCCGGCATGAGGTGGCCGAGCGCGACGGGGCAGGTCGTCGACGTCGATCTCCAGCATAGCCGGCCGAGCATGGCGTGGCGGCGCCATGTGATCGTTGAGGTCAAGACGGCAGGCGGAACCGACCGGGTCCGCTCCATCAACTCGTCCGATGCGCGCGTCGGCCGCTCGGTCGCCTTGCTGCTCGACCCCACCCGTGCCGGTCGCGCCTATCTTCCGGATGAGACGTCGTTCTGGATCGTCTCGGCCGGGCTACTCGGCGGCGGCCTGTTCGCGGCGTTGGTCGGCTGGGCAAGACGTCGCAACGGGGGCGGACCGGTGGCCGTGAGAGTTTAGCAGGTCGCTCAAGGCAGCCCCCGCCAACCCTGTGTCTGTGGTGCCGAAAAATTCTCGTGACACTTCCGACAACGCGTCGTGAACCGCGCGATGAACGCTGCCAAAGTGCGGGACCTCGAAGGCGAGGAGCAGTGAAGCGTGAGTCTTCGTCAGGACCGGACGCAGGCTAGCGCGCCATCCAGCCGCCGTCGACGGTCAGGATCGTGCCGTGGACATAGGCCGAGGCGTCTGACGCCAGAAATACCGCCGCCCCTTTCAGGTCAGCTGGATCGCCCCACCTGCCGGCCGGGATACGGGCGAGGATGTCGCGATTGCGGGTCTCGTCGGCGCGCAGGGCGGCGGTATTGGCTGTGGCGAAATAGCCGGGCGCGATGCCGTTGACGTTGATGCCCTTCGCCGCCCACTCGCAGGCCAGAAGCCGGGTCAGTCCCGCAAGGCCGCTCTTGGACGCGGTATAGCTGGGCACGCGGATGCCGCCCTGGAAACTCAGCATCGAGCAGATGTTGATGATCTTGCCGCCCCGCCCCGAGGAGACCCAGGTCCGGGCCACGGCCTGGGCGAGGAAGAAGGCGGACTTCAGATTGGTGTCAATCACCGCGTCCCAGTCTTCCTCGGTGAAATCCAGGCTGTCGGCCCGCCGGATGATCCCCGCATTGTTGACCAGCACGTCGACGGCCCCGGCGGCCGCGATGGCCTCAGCCACCGCCTCGCCGATCGGCGCGGTCGAGGACAGGTCGGCCGAAACCGCGTGCAGCACCCGCCCTGCGGCGGCCACCAGGGCGGCGGTCTCGGTCGGTGCCGACCGGCCGACGGCCACGATGTCGGCCCCGGCCTCGGCCAGACCCACGGCGATCGCCTGCCCCAGTCCGGCATTGGCGCCGGTGACGAGCGCCGTCCGGCCGGTGAGATCAAAGAGGGTCATTCCAGGGACATCCGTGCCGCCGTTCATGTCGCACAATGCCGCGCGAACCCGAAGCGCCGAGGTTGAAGCCTTCAGCAGGGATCGTGCGGATTGAACCCCTAGGTAACCGGTGTCATAACGACTGGCAAATGTCAGGGCCGCGACTCGCCGCAAGTGTCGACGAGGTCGTCAGAGCCGCCCGAGGACCGGAAGACCATCATGAAGATCGCCCTGATCACCGAGAACAGCCAGGCCGCCAAGAATGCGACCATCCATGCCGCCCTGACCGCGGTGGCGGAGCCCCTGGGCCATCAGGTCTTCAACTACGGCATGTACACGGCCGAGGACGAGGCCTCGCTGACCTATGTCATGAACGGGTTACTCGCCGGGATCCTGCTGAACTCCGGGGCCGCAGACTTCGTGGTCACCGGGTGCGGAACCGGCATGGGCTCCATGCTGGCCTGCAACGCCATGCCGGGCGTCTTCTGCGGCCTGATCATCGACCCCACCGACGCCTTCCTGTTCGGGCAGATCAACGACGGCAACGCCATCTCCATGCCCTATGCCAAGGGCTTCGGCTGGGCGGCGGAGCTGAACCTGCAGGACTGCTATCGCAAGCTGTTCGAGGGCGAGCGAGGACTGGGGTATCCCAAGGAGCGCGCCGAGATCATGGCCCGCAACCGCGGCATCCTGAAGGCGCTCAAGGCCGCCACCTGCCATGACATGCTGACCGTCCTGAAATCCGTGGACCCGGACCTGCTCAAGGCCGCCGTCGCGGGCGAACGGTTCAGCGAACTCTTTTTCGCAAACGCAGAAGACGAGGCGATCCGCGACTATCTGAGGGGCGTGGTCGGCTGACCCCTCGACACCGCCGGGGTTACATCCGCGGCGGCGCGGTCGACTCCCGCTCCACCAGCTGCGGATCCACCGTCGACTGATCCAGATCCGCCGGGTCGAGGCCGCGCAGGCGGGCTGTGAGCTTCTCGGCCGCCATCCGCCCCATGTCGCGGATGGGCAGGCGGACGGTGGTGAGGTTCGGCCAGACCCGTGAGGCCATGGGCAGGTCGTCGAAGCCGACGATGGACAGATCGCCCGGTACGTCCAGTCCGCGGTCGCGCGCCGCCTTCATGACCCCGATCGCCATTTCGTCGTTACCGGCGAAGATGGCCGTGGGCCGTTCCGGCTGGCCCAGGAGAGCGTGCGCCGCCTCCACCCCGGACTCGAACGTATAGGCCCCCTGCCGCACCAGATCGGGCGCGAGGATGAGGCCGTGCTCCGCCAGGCCGTCCCGGAACCCCCGCCCCCGTTCGTGCGACGACCGGAAGCTGTCGGGACCGGAAATGAAGGCGATGCGCCGGTGACCCAATTCGGCCAGATGCCGCGCTGCCCGGGCCGCCCCGCGGCTGTCGTGGGTCACCACCATACCGCCGGCATCGTCCAGAGAGACGGAGGCGATGCGCACATAGGGACAGTCCGCGGCCTTCAGGATTTCCACCACCCGCTCGTCTTCGGAGACGGAAGGCGGCATGACCACGCCGAACAGCTTCTGGCGCACCACAAAGCCCCGCACATCATCGAGAAATGTGGGCGAGGCCCGGTCACAGGGATAGACCACCAGCTCCAGCCCGGATCCCCGCACACCGTCGAGGACGCCTTGCTGCATGTTGACGACATAGTTGGGGCTGGGGTTGTCGTAGATCATCCCGACCAGGAAGGATCGCCGGAATGCCAGCCCCCGCGCCTGCGGATCGGGACTGTAACCATGCTCGGCGATCACTGCCTCGACCCGGGCCCGCGTCTCGGCCTTGACCGAGGGCGAACTGTTGATGACCCGAGAGACGGTCTTCTTGGAGACACGGGCCAACCGGGCGATGTCGTTGATGGTGGCGGGCCTTGCGCCAGCCTTCGTCGGTTCGTTCACGCCCGGGCTCTCAATCGTCGAACGCCGTGTCTAGAGCAGTTCGTCGCGCATGGCGACGGCGGCAGCCGCCGGCTGACTATCGCCGCGCCGTGGTCGATCCAGCGATCAGATCGTCGACGACGGCGGGGTCGGCCAGGGTCGAGATGTCGCCCAGTGCCCCCGTCTCGCCTTCGGCGATCTTGCGCAGGATGCGGCGCATGATCTTGCCCGAGCGGGTCTTGGGCAGGCCGGGCGCCCACTGCAGGGCGTCCGGTGCCGCGATGGGACCGATCACCTTGCGGACATGGGCGACCAGTTCGGCCTTCAGATCGTCATGAGGCTCCACGCCGGCGTTCAGGGTGACATAGGCCCAGATGCCCTGGCCCTTGATGTCGTGAGGAAAACCCACGACCGCCGCCTCGGCCACATGGTCATGCAGAACCAGGGCGCTCTCGACCTCGGCGGTGCCCATGCGATGGCCTGAAACGTTGATCACGTCGTCGACGCGGCCGGTGATCCAGAAATAGCCGTCTTCGTCGCGTCGGGCCCCGTCGCCGGTGAAATAGCGGCCGGGATAGGTCGAGAAATAGGTGTCGAAGAACCGCTGGGGGTCACCCCAGACGGAGCGCATCTGTCCGGGCCAGCTGTCGGTCAGACACAGATTGCCGCTGACCGCGCCATGCAGCTCATCGCCCTTGGCGTCGACCAGGATGGGATGGATGCCCGGCAGGGGCCGGGTGGCCGAGCCGGGCTTGAGGTCCGTCGCGCCCGGCAGGGGCGAAATCAGGATGCCGCCGGTCTCCGTCTGCCACCAGGTGTCGACGATCGGCAGACGGCCCTGACCCACGACCTCATGATACCAGCGCCAGGCCTCGGGGTTGATCGGCTCGCCCACCGTGCCCAGCAGGCGCAGGCTGGCACGGGAGGTGGCGTTCACCGGGCCCTCCCCCTCGCGCATCAGGGCCCTCAGCGCCGTAGGGGCGGTGTAGAAGACCGCGACCTGATGCTTGTCCACCACCCGCCAGAACCGGCTGTGATCCGGCCAGTTCGGCACTCCCTCAAACATCAGGGTCGTCGCCCCGTTGGCCAGGGGCCCGTAGACGCCATAGCTGTGACCCGTGACCCAGCCCACGTCGGCGGTGCACCAGAAAACCTCGCCGGGGCGGTGGTCGAAGACCATCTCATGCGTCCAGCTGGCCCAGAAAAGATAGCCACCGGTGGTGTGCAGCACACCCTTGGGCTTTCCGGTCGAGCCCGAGGTGTAGAGGATGAACAGCGGGTCCTCGGCCGACATGGGCTCGCAGGGGCAGTCGTCCGAGACGCCATGTTTGGCCTCGCCGTAGCGGACGTCGCGGCCCTCGACGATCGGCACGTCGGCGTTGGTGTGGGAGATCAGCAGGACCTTCTCGACCGCAACCCTTTCCAGAGCCGCGTCGACATTGGCTTTCAGGGGCACGCGTTTGCCCCCCCGCAACCCCTCGTCCGCCGTGATGACCACCCGCGACCCACAGTCCTCGATCCGCCCGGCCAGGCTGTCGGGCGAGAAGCCTCCGAAGACGACCGAGTGGATGGCGCCGATCCGCGCGCACGCCAGCATGGCTACGGCGGCGGCCGGGATCATGGGCAGATAGATGGTCACCCTGTCGCCCTTCCCGACGCCCAGCGCCTTCAGGACATTGGCCATACGGCCCACCTCGCGGTGCAGCTCCGCATAGGTCAGGTGGCCGGACTGGGCGGGATCGTCGCCCTCCCACAGAATGGCGCGCTGATCGGCGCGGGTGGGCAGATGGCGGTCCACGCAGTTGAAGCAGACGTTCAGCACGCCGTCCTCGAACCAGCGGATGCGGAAGTCGTCCCGGGCGAAGGAGACGTCCTTGATCCTCGTCGGCGGCGTGATCCAGGCCAGCCGCGTCGCCTCTTCGGCCCAGAACCGCTCGGGATCGGCGGCCGCGGCTTCGCGGGCGGCTGCGAGGCCGGCGCGATCCAGCCGCGCCCGGGCGGCGAAGGCGGGATCCACGGGATAGAGGTCTTTCGCTTCGGCCATATGCTGCTCCCGATCCCGGCCCGGACTGGCTAGCCTGATGCCTGCGTCGTGGCCACCCCGGACGCCGGGTACCATCCGGCCGTGAAGTTCAACCGGCAAGCGCCTCACCTATCAAGCCAGGGAGTCTCCGGATAGGCTGCCGCCACTGTCGTTCGCCGAACGACGCCATATCGACTGGAGCACCGACATGTTTCTGAGATCGACCCTTGTGGCCGCGGGCCTCGGACTCGCTGCGATCGCGGCGCAGCCCGCCCTGGCGCAGACGCCGTCCTCGGACCCGACCTATGGCCAGATCACACTTTCGAGTGGATTTCCGAACGATCCCCAGGTGGTCGAGCTGTATGCTGGCGGGCCCATCGACGGCGGGGCCCTGCCCGGTTCTTGCGTCGGCGAGATCGGAGATGCGCCCGACTATCGCGTGAACTTCCAGAGCGACGGCTCGACTCCGCTGTTTTTCCGGACCGTGTCGCTCGCCGACACGACCCTGATCATCAATGGTCCGGAAGGCTCCTGGTACTGCGACGACGACTCCTTCGGCGAGCTGGATGCCCAGGTGCGGTTCGCCCGACCCGCCAGTGGCGCCTATGACGTCTGGGTGGGGGCCTTCGACGGCAACCCCGAAGCCATACTGATCATCACCGAGATCCCCTGACGCGACGCCCCGGGGCGTCGTCTCGCCGCGGCCGGATGACGCCCCGCGACCCTTGACAGAATGAGGGAGTCGATGCCTTTGGGCAGCGCTCTCGCGGGAGAGATCGGGCTGTCGTGACGGACCCGAGGCCGAAGGCGCAACCGCCCCGGAAACGCTCAGGCAAAAGGACCGCGAAGGCGCACGGACGCTGGAAAGTCACCCCTTGCGGGTGCGCCGACGGAGCAAGTCGCGGGTCACCTCCGCGGCGGAATCTCTCAGGCTTCCTAGACAGCGGGGGCGCGAGGACGGCGGAGCTTTCCGCAGCAACACGCGACCGCGAGACCCGAATGTCCGATCAGGTTCTGAAGACCACCCCGCTGAACGCCGCGCATCGTCGCCTCGGGGCGCGCATGGTCGGCTTCGGCGGCTATGACATGCCTGTCCAGTATGAGGGCGTTCTGGCCGAGCACCGCTGGACCCGCGAGCACGCCGGCCTATTCGACGTGTCGCACATGGGCCAGTGCAAGATCACCGGCGCGGACGCCACGGCCCAGTTCGAGCGGTTCGTGCCGGGCGACTATCAGGCGCTGAAGGCCGGACGGCAGAAATACTCCCTGTTGTTGAACGACCAGGGCGGCATCATCGACGACCTGATGGCGGGTCGGCCGGACCACGACGGCCTGTTCGTGGTCGTCAACGCCGGCAACAAGGACGAGGACTTCGCCTTCTGGCGCGCCAACCTGTCGGGCGACGCGACCCTGACCGTGCTCGACGACCGCGCCCTGCTGGCCATCCAGGGGCCGGAAGCCGCCGCGGTCATGGCCGCGCACGAGCCCGTGCTGGCCGACATGGCCTTCATGGATTCCGCCCGGCTGATGCTGTTCGGGGTCGACTGCTTCGTCTCCCGCTCGGGCTACACCGGCGAGGATGGCTATGAGATCTCCGTCCCCAACGCCGACGCCGAACGCATCTGGGACCAGTTGCTGGCCGACGCCCGGGTCAAGCCGATCGGCCTGGGTGCCCGCGACAGCCTGCGGCTGGAAGCCGGCCTGCCGCTGCACGGCCACGATATCGACGCCACGACCTCGCCGGTCGAGGGGGCGCTTACCTTCGCCCTGTCGAAGTCGCGGCTGGAGCGCGCGGACTTCAATGGCGCGGACCGCATCCTGAAGGAACGGGCCGAGGGATCCGCCCGGGTGCGGGTCGGCCTGATCGTCAAGGAGGGTGCCCCGGCCCGCGAGGGCGCCGAGATCGCCGACGACGCGGGGACCGTGATCGGCCGCGTCACCTCAGGCGGGCCGTCGCCGACCTTGGGCAAGAACATCGCCATGGGCTATGTTCCGCCGTCGCATGCGGCGCTCGGGACCGCGTTGAAGGTCGTGGTGCGCGGCAAGCCCGCCGCCGCGGAGGTCATCGCCACCCCCTTCGTCGCCCAACGCTACCACCGCAAACCCAAGAGCTGATCCTCCGGTCGAGCCGGAGAATTACGATAAAGGAAGCAAGGCCATGCATTTCACCAAGGATCACGAGTGGGTCCGGCTGGAGGGCGACGTCGCCACGGTCGGCATCAC
>CAMCIP010000078.1 GCA_945874855.1 Brevundimonas vancanneytii | reverse complement strand
CCCAGGTCGCGCTGGTGCGCCGGTTCCGGGCAGTCCTCGCCGCGAACCCGCGCCATGATGAAGGGGCGGCGCTCCTGCCAGACGCCGCGGAAGACGGCGAAGGTGGCGGCGTCGAACTGGCCCGTCATGGGCAGGTCGTGGCGGTCCTGAAACCGCGCCAGCGCCTCGGCGAAGGCGGGCGTCCCGGGTCCGCAGGCCGTGCCCAGCTCCTTCTGCACCAGCGGCAAATAGGTCTCCCAGCCGTACTCCACCGTGCCGAACGGCGCCCATTGCAGGCCCCAGGACGAGCCGCCGTTGGCCCGGGCTGACCCGCCCCACATGCCCGACACCGTCATGCAGCCCCTGTCCTGCGCCCATGCCGATCCGCCCGCCGACAGGGCGGCGGCGAGGCTCAGCAAGAGGAACAGGGCGGCGCGCGTCACGGACGCGAACAAGCCCCAGTCCGGCGTCCACATCAAGTCCGCGCTCCCGCCGCGCGCAAAAGGCTGGCACTGTCCGGGTGGCCGACTCGAGCGCCGCCGGAGACCCCGCATGACCGCAGCCCCGACCGTGCGCAGGTCGAACCGCACCCTGGCCGCCTTTGCCGCCAGCTGCCTGCCCTATGCGGCCCTGGGCCTGCCGGTCTACGTCACCCTGCCGGAGTTCTACGCCAGCCACGTGGGCGTGCCCCTGGCGGCCGTCAGTCTGATCTTCCTGATCGTCCGGCTGGCCGACATCGTGGTCGATCCGTTCCTGGGCATGGTCATCGACCGCACCTCCACAAAATGGGGCCGCTATCGCGTCTGGATGGCCATCGGCGCGCCGATCCTGATGGGATCCGTCGCCATGCTCTTCTTCGTCGGACAGGGCGCGGGGGCCACCCACCTCGCGGTCTGGCTGGTGGTCATGTACCTGGGCTATTCGATCAGCCTGCTCAGCCAGATGAGCTGGGCCGCGGTCCTGTCGCCCGACTACGACCAGCGCTCGCGGATCTACGGCTTCTGGCAGGTGGCCAACATCCTGGGGGTTCTGGCCGTACTGTTGATCCCGGTGGGCGCCCAGGCCCTGGGTCACACCTATGTCGAGGCCGTGCGGATGCAGGGCGGCTTCATCGTGGTCCTTCTGCCCGTCGCCCTTCTCGTGACCTTCCTGTTCACGCCGGAGCCGCGCAACGTCACCCCGCCCGCCCATGGCGGAATCGGCGCGACCCTGACGCTGATCCTGAAGCCGGTGCTGCGACGGCTGCTGCTGTCGGACCTCCTGCTCGGGGCCGCGCGGGGCCTGATCGGGGTGCTGTTCTTCTACTTTTTCGAGCAGGCGCGGGGGTTTGAGCGGAACCAGACGTCCATCCTGCTGCTGATCTATTTCGTCGCCGGCCTGGTCGGGGCGCCGGTCTGGGCCTGGCTGGCCACCCGCATCGGCAAGCACAGGGCCCTGGCCCTGGGCAGTGTTTATTTCGCCGTCAGCTTCGCCGCCGCCACCCTGCTGGTCCCGGCCGGCAACTTCCCCGCCGCCCTGGCCGCGATGTTCGGCGCGGGGCTGGCCTTCGGCGCGGCCGATCTGCTGCTGCGGGCCATGATGGCCGACGCCTCGGACGCGGTCCGGCTGGAAGACGGCGCCGACCGGACCGGCCTGCTGTTCTCGATCCTGAACGCCACGTCCAAGCTGGGCTATGCCTTCTCGGTCGGGGCCTTCGCCGTGCTGGAATGGATCGGCTTCGATCCGAAGCCCGGCGCGGTCAACGATCCCGAGGTCATCCTGGGCCTGCAGTGGCTGTTCATCGCCGCGCCGGTGGTCCTGCTGGCCGTGTCGGCCCTGGTCCTGCGGGTCTATCCGCTGACGCCCGAGGCCCACGCCGAGGTTCGCGCCCGGCTGGCCGCCCGCGACGGAGAAGCGGCGTGACCCCCATCGACCGGCTCAACGCCATCATGGTCCGGCTGCGCGACCCCGACGGTGGCTGCCCCTGGGACGTGGAGCAGACCTTCGCCACCATCGCCCCCTACACGCTGGAGGAGGCCTATGAGGTCGCCGACGCCATCGACCGGGGCGACATGGCCGACCTTGAGAGCGAGCTGGGCGACCTGCTGTTCCAGGTCGTCTTCCACGCCCGCATGGCCGAGGAGCAGGGGCTGTTCGGCTTCGACGACGTGGCCACCGCCATCGCCGACAAGCTGGAGCGCCGCCACCCCCATGTCTTCGGCGACGAGGCCGCGAAGTCCGACGGCGCGGCCCAGAAACTGCGCTGGGAGGACATCAAGGCCGCCGAGCGGGCGCAGAAAGCGCAGACCGGCGTGCTGGACGACGTGCCCGTGGGCCTGCCCGCCCTGCACCGGGCGGCCAAGCTGACCAAGCGTGCGGCCCGCGTCGGCTTTGACTGGCCCTCCACCGACGAGGTCTTCGCCAAGCTGGACGAGGAGGTCGCCGAGCTGAAGGCCGAGATCGCGGCGGGCGACACAGCGAAGGCCGCCGAGGAGATGGGCGATCTGCTGTTCGTCGTGGCCAATCTGGCGCGCAAGCTGGGGGTGGAGCCGGAGGATGCGCTGCGGGGGGCCAACGCCAAATTCGTGCGACGGTTCGGCTTCATCGAGGCGGAACTGGCGAGGGCTGGACGGACGCCGGACCAGTCCGATCTGGCCGAGATGGACGCGCTGTGGGACGCGGCAAAGGTCGCGGAGCGGGCGTAACCCCGCACCGCCCGCCGGCGAATGGGGGGCATGACCCCTCCTCGCCCCCTCCTCCTCCGCCTCGCTGCCCTGAGCCTCATGGTCGCCGCGACCGGTCTGGCCGCCGGTTTCGCCGCCCCGCGCCCCACCCACGCCCCGGCCGAGGATCCGGTGGTGCTGGAGCTGTTCACCAGTCAGGGCTGTTCGTCCTGTCCGC
Source organism: Brevundimonas vancanneytii (assembly GCA_945874855.1). Classification (GTDB taxonomy): domain Bacteria; phylum Pseudomonadota; class Alphaproteobacteria; order Caulobacterales; family Caulobacteraceae; genus Brevundimonas; species Brevundimonas vancanneytii_A. The sequence goes on along the minus strand of CAMCIP010000078.1, from coordinate 6,918 downwards.
CGGCCAACGCCAATCTGGCCCGGCTGGCCGCGCGGCCGGACGTCCTGGCGCTGAGCTACGGCGTGACCTACTGGGACCGGCTGGGCTGGCCCGACACCTTCGCCCGGCCGGAATACACCGCCCGCCAGCGCGCCTATCAGGCCGGACTGGGCAACGACAACGTCTGGACGCCGCAGATCGTGATCGACGGCCGCACCGATGTGGTCGGCGGTCGCCGTCAGGAGATCGAGCGCGCCATCGACGCCCATCTGGCCTTCACCGGACCGGTGGTGCGGTTCAAGGGCGGGGGCGTGGGGCTGGCCGGCGGGACGCCGCCGAGGGCGGCCGCCGACGTCTGGCTGGTCCGATATGATCCGCGCACGGTCGAGGTGCCCGTGGCGCGCGGCGAGAACGGCGGGCGCACCCTGCCGCACAGCCATGTGGTGCGGCAGCTGGTGCGTCTCGGATCCTGGCGCGGCGAGACCGTCGGCTTCGCCCTGCCCGCGCCGTCGGCGTCCGGCCTGTCGACGGCCGTTCTCGTTCAGGCCCAGCGCGGCGGGCCGATCCTGGGCGTGGGGCGGCTGGTTCCCTGATCGATGAGGGGGGGGTGCCGCGCCTCGCTGGGCGATGTGGTGTATTTCGATGCGCAGGCAGAACAGCAAGCCTCACTGGGACATGCTAGCCGCGGACACCTCGCCGGGCATGGTCGCGGAGGGTCTCGGAAAGATCGGCGAAATCAAGGGGGTCGAGTGCCGTGTTGCCCGACATGGGAACCTCCTAGGGCTCGACTGTGTGACAGACGGTCGAGGTTAACAGAGGCGGGTAGAGAGGCATCCATTGCGCGACGAAGCAGGCTGCGAGAGTATCAGCTCCGGTGGCCACTCAAGTGGCCCGAGCTGCAACTGCGAAGACGGAAATGAAGCCACTCAGGCCGAACGCCAAGCCAGTCACATCAGAGCAGTTGGCGTTCATTTCGACTCCAGACGCTGAGATCCGAGATAGTGCTGCAAATCTCAGCTTCGACGAAGAGCGCTTAGGGCGTCGGCTTGTAGGCGATCCTTGGGCGCTAGTCGTCCAAGCGCATCTGTACCACGATCATATTCTAACTCTGATGCTGTCCGAAAATCTACCTCAAGCCAGCGCACTCAACCTCGATCGTATGAGCTTTGCACATAAGATGGATCTTGTTCGAGCGATGGGACTCGTTTCCGACCAACTCTCTGGTTTCTGGAAAAAAGACTAAATAAAGTAAGAAACTTGATCGCTCATAATCTGGACTATGAGGTCACAGATAAAGAGATCGAAATATTAATTTCGGCACTACCTGATTTCTTGCAGGAGATCGCAAGCACGGGTGGAAAGAATCCTGCAGAACCGCTCTCTCTTCAGGATGTATTGATTGTAACCATATTTTCTGCTGACCGAACCCGCCAGTCAATCGCTGGTGAAAGACTAATATCTCAAAAATATGCATTGATGCTTCAAGCGACGGTCGCTGGCCAAGAATACCCTCGCCACCCGTAGGATAATCGCCTGCCCGGATTCGTATCGAACCAAAGATAAATCGGCCTTACGTGGGCCAACGCCAATCTGGCGCGGCTGGCGACGTGGCACCTGGTCGAGCGCGCGCGCGGAATGCGACGGCGGCTGACTCCACCCGAGGCGCGCCTTTGGACGGCCCTTCGTCGCGGCCAGGTCGCCGGATGGAAGTTCCGTCGTCAACATCCGGTCGGCTTCTACATCCTCGACTTCTACTGCGCCGAGGCGAAACTGGCCGTCGAGGTCGATGGGCAGGGACACGACCATCCAGACCAGATGCGGCATGACGAGGAGAGGACGCGCTGGCTCGCCGGCCAAGGCATTCGCGTGATCCGGGTCGCGGCCGAGGACGTGCGTGTCGAGTTGGACGGCGTGGTCGCTTTCATCGCGCGGGTGATCCTGGAACGCAGCGCGCGGTAGGCGCCCCTCCACCGCTTCGCGGTCCCCCTCCCCATCGCTGCGCGACGGGGAGGAGACAGGTCATCCGAAGGTCCGCTCCCAGCGCCCCAGGGCGGCGGGGTGCAGCCGCACGGTCAGATGGGTGCGGCCCTCCGCGTCGGTCGCCCGCGCCGTGATCCGGCCGTTCTCATAGAGCCAGGCCAGGGCCTCGCCCTGGGCCGGATCGAGGGTCAGCTCCATCTCCGGGTCGTCGTCGATCAGGTCGGCCACGGCCTGCCGCAGGGCCTCGATCCCCTCGCCGGTCCAGGCCGAGACGGCCGCAGCCTTGCCCTCGCGTGCCAGACGGTCGGCGTGGCCGGTCACCGCCTCGCGCGCCTCGGCGTCCAGCAGGTCGATCTTGTTCCAGACCTCCAGCACCCGGCGCGTCTTGCCCTCGACCGGCGGGATCTGTTTCAGCACCGCCTCGACGTCCTTCGACTGGGCCTCGGTGTCCTCCGAGGCGATGTCGCGCACGTGCAGGATCAGGTCGGCCTCGCCCACCTCCTCCAGCGTCGCCCGGAAGCTGTCGACAAGCTCGTGCGGCAGATCGGAGATGAAGCCCACGGTGTCGGCGATGATGGCCGGGCGGCCCTGCGGCAGTTTCAGGGTCCGCTGGGTCGTATCCAGGGTGGCGAACAGCAGGTCCTTGGCCAAAACCTCCGACCCCGTCAGCCGGTTGAACAGGGTAGACTTGCCGGCGTTGGTGTAGCCGACCAGGGCCACGGTCGGGTGCGGCGCCTTGGCCCTCTGCTTGCGCTGCAGGCCGCGGGTGCGCCGCACCTCCTCCAGATCGGCCTTCAGCTTGACGATCCGGTCGGCGATCAGGCGGCGGTCGAGCTCGATCTGGGTCTCGCCGGGGCCGCCGGTAGAGCCGGTTCCACCGCGCTGGCGCTCGAGGTGGGTCCAGGTCCGCACCAGCCGGGAACGCTCATATTCCAGCCGCGCCAGCTCGACCTGGAGCCGGCCCTCGCGGGTGCGCGCGCGGCGGCCGAAGATTTCCAGGATCAGCCCGGTGCGGTCGATCACCTTGGCGTCCCAGGCCTTTTCGAGATTGCGCTGCTGCACGGGGCTGAGCTGGTCGTCGACAACCACGGCCTCGGCCTCGGCGGCGCGGACCAGGGCGGCCAGCTCCTCGACCTTGCCCGAGCCGAACAGGGTGGCGGGCACGGGCTTGCGCACGCGCACGATCTCCTCGGCGCGCACGTCGAGGTCCAGCGCCCGGGCCAGACCTGTGGCCTCCTCCAGCCGCTCATGCGCCGCCCGCTCGGCGCCTTCGCGCCGGTCGGGGTGCACGACGACCGCCCGGATCAGCGGGACGGTGTGATCAACGTGTTTGGACAATCAGTCGTCTTCGGGGTCGGGCTCGTACAGCTGCACGGGCGCCGACGGCATGATGGTCGAGATGGCATGCTTGTAGACCAGCTGGGACTGGCCGTCCCGGCGCAGCAGCACGCAGAAATTGTCGAACCAGGTGACGATGCCCTGCAGCTTGACCCCGTTGACCAGGAAGATGGTCAGCGGCGTCTTGGTCTTGCGGACCGCGTTCAGAAAGGCGTCCTGAAGGTTCTGGCGTTTGTCTTGCGACATGGCGGGTTGGCCCCTGTTCTTGCTTTTTCCGTCCGGGTGGGCGGTGCGCCACCCTAATGGCCCGAGCCTTGGAGGAGCAACGCCTAGATGGCCTCGTCGCACGCCCGTTCAAGATAGCGGGCGCGCAGGATCTTCGTGATCGGGCCCGGCTTGCCGTCGCCGACCCGGGTCCCGTCGATCGAGATCGCCGGCATGACCCAGGCCCCGGCGGCGGTGAAGAAGGCCTCCTTCGCCCGCTTGGCCTCCTCCACGGTGAAGGCCCGTTCCTCGAAGGCGACGCCCGTCTCGGCGATCAGGTCCAGCAGGGCCGCCCGGGTGCAGCCGCGCAGGATGTTGGCCTGGGCGTCGCGGGTGCGCAGCACGCCGTGCTCGTCGACGATCCAGGCGTTGGTCGAGCCGCCCTCGGTGACCAGCCCCATCTCGTCGACCATCCAGGCCTCATAGGCGCCCCTCTCCCGCGCCGCCTGTTTGGCCAGGACGTTGGGCAGCAGGCCCACCGTCTTGATGTCGCAGCGGCCCCAGCGGATGTCCGGCTGGGTGATCACGGCCACGCCCTTTTTCGCCGTGGCCTCGGCTTTTGCCACGTCGACGGCGCGCGAGGTCACGACGACGCTGGGCGCGGTGCCCTCGGCCGGAAAGGGGTGGTCGCGTCGCGCCGTGCCGCGCGTGACCTGCAGATAGACGATGCCGTCGCGCACCCGGTTGCGCCGCACCGTCTCGCGCAGCACCTGGGTCAGGGACTCGCGGCTCATGGGCACGGCGATGCGCAGCTCGGTCAGGCTGCGGTGCAGGCGGGTCATGTGGGCGTCGAAGTCGGCCAGCCGGCCGTCAAACACCGACCAGACCTCATAGACCCCGTCGGCGAACTGATAGCCGCGGTCCTCGACATGGACCACGGCGTCGCGGTGCGGGCGATAGACCCCGTTGACGTAGGCGATCCGCGACATCAGTCCTCGTCTCCCGCACCGTCCCCGACAACGTCGTCCAGATCGTCGTCCCCGCCCCGCGACGGCGACACGCCCAGGGACTTGAGCTTGCGATGCAGGGCTGACCGCTCCATCCCGATGAAGCCCGCCGTGCGGCTGATGTTGCCGCCGAAGCGCATGATCTGGGCCGCCAGATATTCCCGCTCGAACACTTCGCGCGCCTCCCGCAGGGGCAGGGCGATGATCCGTTCGGCGCCCAGGGCGCCGGCCGTCGCCGCCCCCGCGCCATCCTGGGGCATCATCTCGGCGGTGATGGGTTCGCCCGGGCCCCCCGTGGCCATGATCAGTAGGCGCTCGACGTTGTTGCGCAGCTGACGGACATTGCCGGGCCAGGGATGGACCTGCATGACCGCGATGGCGTCGTCGGCGATCGGCCGACGCGACAGCCCCTGGGCCGCGCAGATCGACTCGACGAACAGCTCGACCAGTTCGGCGATGTCCTCGCGCCGCTCCGACAGCGGCGGCACGCGCACGGGCACCACATTCAGCCGGTGGAACAGATCCTCGCGGAAGCGGCCCTCGGCGATCTCGGTCTTCAGGTCGCGCGAGGTCGAGGACACGACCCGCACGTCGACCTGGACGTCCTGGGACCCGCCCACGCGGCGGAAGCGCTGCTCGACCAGCACGCGCAGGATGCGGCTCTGGCTCTCGCGCGGCATGTCTGCCACCTCGTCCAGATACAGGGTGCCGCCGTGGGCGCGTTCGAACACCCCGACCTTGTGCGCCCCGCCCTCGCCGCCGTCCTCGCCGAAGAGTTCGACGTCCAGCCGCTCCGGCGTCATGCCGGCGGCGGCAATGGCCACGAACTCGCAGCGCGCCCGCGGGCTGGCGTCGTGGATCTGGCGCGCGACCAGCTCCTTGCCCGACCCCGGCGGGCCGGAGATCAGCACCCGGCTGTTGGCAGGAGCCACCTTGGCGATGGTGGAGCGCAGCGCCTGGGCCGCCGCCGACCGTCCGATCAGTCCCGGCGGCGTCATGACCTGGGTTCTCAGGCGGCGGTTCTCGCGCCGCAGCGAGGTCGCCTCCAGCGCGCGCTGCACCACCACCACCAGGCGGTCGGACTTGAAGGGCTTTTCGATGAAGTCATAGGCGCCGCGCTTGAGGGCGCTGACCGCCGTCTCGATGTTGCCGTGACCCGAGATCATGACGACCGGCAGGTCCTCGTCGATCTGCTTGATCAGGTCCAGCAGCTCCAGCCCGTCCAGACCGCCGCCCTGCATCCAGATGTCCAGCAGGGCCAGCGACGGCTTGCGCGCCCGGATGGCAGCCAGGGCCTCGTCCGAGTTCGACGCCGTGCGAACGGCATGACCCTCGTCCTCGAGCAGACCCGAGACCAGCTCGCGGATGTCCGCCTCATCGTCCACGACCAGGATGTCGGCGCCGGTGGGTCTCATGTCGCCTCGCTTAGGAAACCGCCTGGGCGGCCGGAGTTGTGGTCGGGGAGGTCGCCCCGCCCGCGCGCGTCACGCCGGGCTTGAGCGGGAAAATCAGCGTCATGCGCGCGCCGCGCAGGTCCTCGGCATCGCCCAGCTTCAGCTCGCCGCCGTGGTCCTCGCAGATGCGACGCACGATGGCGAGGCCGAGGCCCGTGCCCTTCTCGCGCGTGGTCACATAGGGCTCGGTCAGCCGGTCACGGTCTTTTTCCGGCAGGCCGATGCCGTCGTCCTCGATGATGAAACAGGCCTGGTGATCCTCGACCACCAGCCGCGCCGCGATCGCCGCCGCGCCCGCCCGCTCGTCCGGCAGAATGGCGCGGCGCGCCGCGACCGCCTCGCCTGCATTCTTCAGGATGTTGGTCAGGGCCTGACCGACCATTCGTCCGTCGCACTGCAGGTCCGCCTTCGGCAGGGGCTCGTCCATGCGCACGACCAGGTCGGGCTGGGCCACCCGCTGGGCGAACACGGCCTGGCGCAGCAGTTCGGCCGGGCTTTCGACCATGAAGCGCGGCGTCGGCATCCGCGCGAAGGACGAGAACTCGTCGACCATCCGGCCGATGTCCCCGACCTGGCGGATGATGGTTTCGGTGCAGCGGTCGAACACCTCCACATCGTCGCCGATCCCCGCCCGGTACTTGCGCCGCAGCCGCTCGGCCGACAGCTGGATCGGCGTCAGGGGGTTCTTGATCTCATGGGCGATGCGGCGCGCCACATCGCGCCAGGCCGCATTGCGCTGAGCGGTGACCAGGCGGGTGATGTCGTCGAAGGTGAGTACCATCTCGCCGCCCAGACCGCCCTCGATGCGCACGCGAAGCCGCCGCGTCTCGCCGTCGCGGGTCACATCGACGTCTTCCTCGATATGGGCCTCGGCCCGGGTCAGCAGGTCGCTGAGCTCGGGCGAGACCTCGGCCAGCGACATGCCGATCAGCTCGGTCTCGGCGATGCCCAGCAGC
>CAMCIP010000077.1 GCA_945874855.1 Brevundimonas vancanneytii | reverse complement strand
CGAGGCCGACATCTTCGTCACCGCCACCGGCAACAAGGACGTCCTGACCGTCGACCACATGCGGGCGATGAAGAACAACGCCATCGTCTGCAACATCGGCCACTTCGACTCGGAGATCCAGGTCGCCGGCCTGAAGAACTTCAAGTGGGACGAGATCAAGCCGCAGGTCCACCACGTCGAATTCCCGGACGGCAAGAAGATCATCCTGCTGTCCGAAGGCCGTCTGGTGAACCTGGGCAACGCCACGGGCCACCCGTCCTTCGTGATGTCGGCGTCCTTCACCAACCAGGTGCTGGCCCAGATCGAACTGTGGACCAATGCCGACAAGTACGAGAACCAAGTCTACACCCTGCCCAAGCACCTGGACGAGAAGGTCGCCATGCTGCACCTGGCCAAGCTGGGCGCGCGACTGACGACCCTGTCCAAGGACCAGGCCGACTACATCTCCGTGCCGGCGGCCGGCCCCTTCAAGCCCGATCACTACCGCTATTGATCGGCTGAGCTGAAGCAGGCCCGGGCGGACGCAGGTCCGTCCGGGCCTTTTTCATGGCCGCGCGACGCGACGGCGGATCAGAAGGTCTTGCGCAGTCGCAGCTGGAAGAAGGTGCGAGGATCCACCTCGCGTACCTCGGTGTAGGCGATCGACTGGGTTCCCCGGTCGGCATAGGCCGTGCGGGTGACGCGAAAGTCGTCCCAGATGTTGACCTGGGCGCGCAGCGACAGGTCGTCGGTCGGCTTCCACTCGGCGAACAGGACGCGATAGTTGCGCAGGCGTACGTCGGTGCGCTGATCCGGGTCGAAGGTCGGCTCATCGAAGCCCCGCAGCCACTCAAAGCCCCACTGGGTCCGGATCGACTGGATGTCCTGGGTGAAGCCGACATTCATGTCGAACGGCCGCACCCGGGAAATCTCGCGCGAGGCCCCTGTGGTCGGATCCGTGACCTCGGACTCCTGCCAGGTCGCCGTTGTCCGGAGCCGGCCGCCCGAGATCCCGAGGCGGTCGGTCGGCAGGGTCAGCGACGCCTGGGCCACGGTCAGGCTGCCGTCACCGATGTTGCCCGTGGCGGTCAGGCCGCCGCCCAGGGGGATGCGGTCCAGGACATCCGAGATCTCGTCGTGCCGCAGAGTGGCGCTGAAGACGCCGTCTCCCCAGAACCGGCGCTCATAGACGGCCTCCATGATCCAGCGCTGGTCTGGCTCCAGGTCGATGTTGCCGCCGAAGACGTTCTCGTCCTGAAGATCGGCCGAGGCGGCGAAGTCGTCAAAGTCCAGCTGACCGACCTCACGCTCGACGCGGACACGCAGCTGGTGGCCGGCTGCGGGGGTCCAGGTGGCCTGGATCCGGGGCTTGGCAAAGAACAGGTCCTTTTCCGCATCGGCCCCGCCGCTCTGGCTGAGCGTCGAGGTCTCCAGCCTCAGGCCGGCCTCAAGGGTCAGCGCGGGGCTGAGCTGCCACGTCATGCGGGTGAAGGCCTGGGCCCGCACTTCCTCGACCTTTACGCTGTCCGATGGCAGGGGCACCGGCACGCCGCCGACGGTAAAGGCCTGACGGGTGTCCAGCACATTGTAGGCGACCTCGGCACCATATTCGGTGGTCAGGCCCTCCCCGTTCTCATGGCGCAGCAGGCCCCGCACGATGCTCTCGGACGCTTCATTCTCGAACGAGAACACCTGTTGCGCCTGTTGCACCCCCGAGAGGCGGGTGCGGTTGGTCGATACGCCTTCTCCGCCGCTGAACTGATGGATGGCGCGCCCCTCGAAGGTCAGACCGGTCCCGACCGGCCGCTCATAGACCGCCCCGATCTCGCCGCCGTCGCTGTCCTGGTCGAACAGGTTTTCCCGCAGGGTCGTGGCCGACGTCTGGGTCTGGCTCTGGTGCCAGTCGCTGACGCCATAGCAGCCCGTCAGATTGATCTTGCCGCCGGCGAGCGGGCCGGCCCAGGTGGCGCGGGCCGACTGGCCGCCGCCGAGCATTTCGGAGTCCACGGCCTCGTCACGGATCACAGCACCGCCGGCGTTGCGCCGGACCACCGTGCCGGGGCCCTGACTGTCGCTGGTGCTGATGCCGTCGCTGAGCGTCAGGCTCCAGTTGCGGTCACCTTCCCGCGCCGTGACCTGATAGCTGCCGCCGTAGAGTTCCGGGCCGCCGTCGACGAACAGGGAGGCATTGGCGGTCAGCACATGCTGGATCGTGGCCTCCCGCTTCAGGACCACGTTCACGACCACCGGAAAGCCCTGCATGTCGATGCCGGGGGCGCCGCCGCGGATCAGCTCGATCCGCTCCACCTGCGACGCCGGCGTGCGCGACAGGACTGCGGAGCCGGTGTCGGTCTTGGAGGCAGGGCGGGCGCCGTTGATCAGAACATTGCCGACTGCGCCTTCGAACCCGCGACTGCCGTCGCCGTCGTTCAGGTTGAAGCCTGGCACCCGGCCGACCATCTCGAGGGCGGTGTTGGGCCGGGCCTGGGCGAAGAAGTCGGGCCGAAAGGTCAGGACGCCGGTCTGGCTCTCCGAGGCGGAAGCGGCGCCCGCTTCCTGTGCCTGTGCTTGTGCAGCGGCTACATGGGTCAGGGTCAGCATGGCCACACTGGCCAGCAGCAGCGTTCTTTTCATCAGGGTTCCCTCTCCGTCGTCGGGGAACCTGCGAGCGACAGCGACCTGCCGCCAGTTACAAGCTGGACAGGTGCATTAAATCGTGGTCATCAATGGAGATGAGATTCATTTCTATTCTGTAATCATTGCGGCGAAATTAGGTCTCCATGTACCTCATTCAGAAGACCTTTGCGGCCTTCATTGTATTGATACTCCTTTGCGCGGTCGGGCCTGCCCTCGCGCAGGAAGCCGAGACCGAGGTCGACGAGATCATCGTCGAGGCGCGGCTGTCGGGAGCGCCGACATGGGAAGTGACGCGGGGCGGATCGACCCTCCTGCTGGTCGGGGCCATCCAGGCCCTGCCAAAGGACCTGGGCTGGCGGCCTGACGCCCTGGAACGGGTGGCCGCCCGCGCCGACCGGGTGCTGTTTTCGCAGAGCGTGGACGTGTCGCCCTGGGACATCATGCGGATGATCTGGCGCTCACGCACCCTGACCCGGCTGCCGGGTCGCACCACCAGCGCCGACTATCTGGCCCCGGAATGGCAGGCCCGGCTGGATGCAGTCGAGGCGCGCCATGACGAGGACTTCTCCACCACCAGTTTTTTCGTGACGGCCTCGGGCCTGATGTTCAACGTCACCGGCCTGCGCCGGGATCGCGGTCTGGCGGCGGACGAGGTGGTGCGGCGCACCGCCCGACGGGGCCGAACGCCCAGCGAGCGCGTCGGCCGGGTCCGTGGCGACGAGGTGATCGATGACCTGCTGGAGATGCCGCCCGAGCGCTGGACCCCCTGTATCCAGAAGGCCATCACCGCTGCCGAGGCCGGCGAAGCGGGCATGCTGGGGCGCGCCCAGGCGTGGCGACGTTTCGACGTGCCAGGCGTGATGAACTCCGCGCTCGAGGACGCCCTGTCCAGCTGCTGGCCCTGGGGCGATCCGGAGTATGGCGAACGGCTGCGCGGCGAATGGAACGCGGCCGTGGCCGGGGCCCTGTCCCGGGACGGTGTCACCCTGGCCGTCGCGCCGCTCCGCGTGCTGGCCGAGCCGGACGGCGTTCTCGACACGCTCAAGGCCGAGGGGTTCGAGATCGTCGGCCCGGCGTGGACGTCGACAGACGACTGACGCGGCGCCCGCCGCGCGCAGTCTGGTACAGGACGGCATTCGACGCATGCGGAAGGACACCATGGTGCAGACGCGACGCATCCCGACCGACGGGCTGGAGCAGCAGGTCCTGGAGGCGGGCACCGGCCCGCTGGTGCTGCTGATCCACGGCTTTCCCGAACTGGCGATCAGCTGGCGCGCCCAGGTGGAGGCACTGGCCGATGCGGGCTTCCACGCCGTGGCCCCCGACATGCGGGGCTATGGCGGAACCGGCGGCCCTTCGCGCACGGAGGATCACACGATCCTGCATCTGGTCGGCGACATGGTCGATCTGGTCCGGGCCCTCGGCCACGACCGCTGCGTCGTGGTCGGCCACGACTGGGGCGCGCCGGTGGCCTGGCACTGCGCCCTGATGCGCCCGGACCTGTTCACCGCCGTCGCCGGCCTGTCGATGCCGTTCCAGCCCCGCACGCGTGGGGGCCCGCCGATCGCCGCCATGCGCCGGATCGGTCAGAAGCTGGGCGCCGACCTCTACATCGCCGCCTTCCAGCATCCGGAGGCGCACGCCGCCTATGACGACGACCCGGCCACGTCCCTGCGCAAATGCTTCTGGTCCTATGACGGCGCCACGGCCGCGGCCGACCGCTCGACAGGCTTCCTGCCGCCCGGCGTGCCCATGCTGGACACGATCTCTGACCGCGCCACCCTGCCGCCCTGGCTCAGTGAGGCGCACTTCCAGGAGTATGTCGACGCCTTCACGGCCGGCGGGTTCAAGGGGCCGTTCGACTGGTACCGCAACCTCGACCGCAACTGGGACCTGACCGCCTGGCTCCAGGACGCCCGCATTCGCGTGCCGGCGCTGTTCGTCGTCGGCGAGCACGACCCCGTGCGCCACTACGCCGGCCGCCACGAGGCAACGCTGAAGGACTGGGCCCCCGACCTGCGCGGCCCCCATGTCCTGCCCGGCGCCGGCCACTGGCTGCAGCAGGAACGGCCGGACGAGGTGAACCGGCTGCTGCTGGAGTTTCTGCGGAGCCTCTAGACCGGCGGCTTCGGCGGCTCTGGCGCCGGCTCCGGCGTGGAGGGCACGTCGGGCAGGGGGATGAACTCCAGGTCGTCCTCATGCGGCAGGGCCATGCGCCCCGCCTTCCAGTCGGCCTTGGCCTGGTCGATCCGGTCCTGCTTCGAATGGACGAAATTCCACCAGATGTGGCGCGGGCCCACCGGTTCGCCGCCCAGCACCATGACGGTCGAGGGGACCAGCGCCCGCACCGTCGGCTCGGCCTGCGGCTCCAGCACGATCATCTGGCCCTCGCCGAAGGTCCGGTCGCCGACCTCGATCTGTCCCTTGGCGACATAGAGCGCCCGCTCGCTCATGCCGCCCGCCCCCTTGCCCGGCGGCGGCGCGGTGCGGACGTCGGTCTGCATCTCCCAGTGGACGTAGAACAGGGGCGACGGAGTCGGCACGGCCGCCCGGGCGCCATAGGCCTCGCCCGCCACCAGCCGCGCGAACAGGCCCTGGTTCTCATAGGTCGGCTGGTCGCCTTCGCCATGATGGTGGAACGCCGGGTCGGTCTCTTCCAGATGGTCGGGCAGGGCGATCCAGGCCTGCATGCCGTGCATCGGCCCGCCCGCGCTGCGCTTCAGCGGGTCGGTGCGCTCGGAGTGGACGATGCCCTTGCCGGCCGTCATCCAGTTGACCTCGCCGGGCCGGATGGCCTGGGCCGCGCCGGTGTTGTCCCGGTGCAGGATTTCGCCCTCGAACAGGTAGGTCAGGGTCGACAGGCCGATATGCGGATGGGGGCGCACATTGAGCGCCTCTGAACCCGGCGCGAACTCCGCGGGGCCCATCTGGTCCAGGAAGATGAAGGGCCCGACCATGCGGCGCGCATGGAACGGCAGGATCCGCCCGACTTCAAACCCGCCCAGGTCCTTCCTGCGGGCCTGAATCACCATCTCGATCATGCGCGGTCGCCCCTTCAGTCCAGCGCCAGTCTCATGACCCGCGCCGGCGCCATCTCCGGCGAACCCGGCCGGCCCTCGCCGTCGAATTCGCTCCACTGGGATCGGGCCACGAAGATCAGAGCGCCGTCAAGCATCACGCCCGTGGTGGGCTCGTCGATCTCCGGCAGGTTGGCGGCGAGCACCTCGACCGCCTCGACCGCGGTCCAGTCGGCGTTCAGGTCCAGCCGCAGAATCCGTTGCGGGGCCACGCCGTTCTGGACGGCGTAGAGGCGGCGGTCGTCGCCGATCAGGCCGTCGACGCCGATCAGGGAGACGCCCTCCGGCGTCGGCAGCCGGCTCGCCGCGCCGGTGGACACGTCGACGCGCCACAGGCCCGATGGATAGTCCGCGACGATCAGCGTCCGCGCGTCAGGCGAGATCACCATGCCCTGCGGCGAGCCCAGCGTGCCCGGCGCCGTCAGGGTCTCCACCGTCCCGTTCCCGCCCCGCAGCACCAGCAGGGCCCCGCGCGCGGAGTCCGAGACGAACACCGTGCCGTCCGACCCTGCGGCCAGGTCGCCGGGCGCGGCTGCGGCGCCGCCGGGCAGATCGAATTGCGCCAGAACGCGCCCCGTCGCCGGATCGATGCGCAGCAGGGCGGGGGCCGGCGGCGCGGTCCCGGCCCGAAGGGTCGCCATGGCGGGCGGCACCGGCGCCGTCGTGGCCCACAGCCGCATCCGCCCCGGGGCCCAGGCCAGACCCAGTACCCCGCCCCGCGCCGCACTGGACTCAAGGAAGGGTGTCGCCGCGCCCGATCCGTCCACGGACAGGATTGTCCGGCCGGCGACCTGCGAGACCAGCCACCGGCTCCGCGCGGCGTCCCACAGGACGGCCTCGGTCAGGCCGGGGCCCGCGACCCCGATCACCGGCGTCAGCCGGTTCGCGCCCACGGGTGCCCGGTTGCGCGCCAGCTGCGCCTCCGCCCCGGCCAGCGCGGACGTACCGGCCAGCGTCGCGAGAATTCGGTCCGTCGCCGGGTCGAAGATCAGGCCATATCCGGCGTATCGCTCCACCAGGGCCACGGCGTCGCCGACGCGCCCCTCGCCAAACGCCAGCCGGGCCCGCATCAGGGTCAGACCGGGATGTCCGGGATTGCGCGCGTCCGCCTCATCCAGACGCGCACCGGCGGTGGTCATATCCCCGGCCCCGGCCGCGGCCACCCCTTCGGCGCGCAGGCGGAAGAAGGCCGCGACCTCGCCCTCGGCCTCCTGGGCGAGAGCGGGCGCGGCCGGCGCCAGGATCAGAAGGGCTGCAGCAATCCGGAACGCGCGCATGGCGAGGTCTCCCCATCCACCGACAGGCTGCGCCCAGCGCCGCGCGGCGCCAACTGAAGGATCGGCAATGTGCCGGCTGCGTCAGCTCACGTGCGGCGTGATGATCCCCAGCGGCAGGGTCGTGACGTTCTTGACCCCGCGGGTGACGATGTGGCTCTCGCAGTCCGAGACGATGCCGAGTGCCAGCAGCTTCTCACGCAGGAATTTGTCGAAGGCGTGCATGTCCGAGGTGACGATGCGCAGCACATAGTCCTCGCGCCCGGTGATGGTGGCGCACTGCACCACCTCCGGCCAGGCGGCGACAGCGGTCTCGAACCGCTCCAGATTGTCGGTCGACGGCAGGTTCAGCTTGACGATGGCATAGACCTCGAAGTCCAGCCCCAACTGGACTGCGTCCAGCAGGGTCACGCGCTTCAGGATCAGGCCCTGGTCTTCCAGTCGCTTGATCCGCCGCCAGCAGGGCGAGGCCGACAATCCGACCCGGTCGGCCACCTCCGCCACGGACAATCCGGCGTCGTGCTGCAGGATGTCCAGGATGCGGGCGTCGATCGCGTCGAGTTCCTCGGCCAATGCGTTTCCCCTATTGATGATTTGACGCAATGAAATACCCATAAACGGGACTATGCAAGTCGGATTTGAGCGAGCCTTCGCGGCGGCCTCCATGCTATGCCCGGGGCTGAGGAAACGCGGTCGGATCAACCGGACGGCAGGACGAAGATGAAGAAGACCAATGCCCAGGCCCTCAGTCTGCGCGTGCCCGAACCCCCGGGCCGCCCCGGCGATGCGCCCGACTTCAGCCACATCAAGATCGACGCCGCCGGCGCGGTCGACCGGCCGCCGACCGACGCCAAGCCGGTGGCCATGCTGGACCTCGCCTTCCGTCTGGTGCGCGTGCTGGACGACGACGGCCAGGCCGTCGGCCCGTGGAACCCGAAGCTGGACGCCGAGACCCTGCGCAAGGGTCTGAAGGCGATGATCCTGACCCGCGCCTTCGACGACCGGATGCATCGCGCCCACCGTCAGGGCAAGACCAGCTTCTACATGAAGTGCACCGGCGAGGAGGCCATCGCCGTGGCCCAGGGCATGATCCTGTCACGCGAGGACATGGGCTTCCCCACCTATCGCCAGCAGGGCCTGCTGATCGCACGCGGCTATCCGCTCGCGACCATGATGAACCAGATCTATTCGAACGCTTCGGACCCGATCAAAGGCCGCCAGCTGCCGATCATGTATTCGGCGAAGGACTATGGCTTCTTCACCATCAGCGGCAACCTCGGCACCCAGGTGCCGCAGGCCGTCGGCTGGGCCATGGCATCGGCCTACAAGGGCGACGACAAGATCGCCATCAGCTGGATCGGCGACGGCGCCACGGCCGAAGGCGACTTCCACAACGCCCTTACGTTTGCGGCCGTCTACCGCGCCCCGGTGATCCTCAACATCGTCAACAACCAGTGGGCCATCAGCTCCTTCCAGGGCATCGCCGGCGGGCTGGAGACGACGTTCGCCTCCAAGGCCATCGGCTACGGCCTGCCGGCCCTGCGCGTCGACGGCAATGACTTCCTGGCGGTCTGGGCCGCGACCCAGTGGGCCGAGGAGCGGGCCCGCACCAACCAGGGCGCGACGGTGATCGAGCTGTTCACCTACCGCGGCGCCCCGCACTCGACCTCCGACGATCCCAGCCGCTACCGCCCGGCCGACGAGCACGAGCGCTGGCCGCTGGGTGATCCGATCGCCCGCCTGAAACAGCACCTGATCGCGCTGGGCGAATGGTCCGACGAACAGCAGACGGCCGCCGAGGCCGAGGCCGTCGAACAGGTCCGCGCCGCCGGCAAGGAGTCCGAGGCCATCGGCACGCTGGGACAGTCGCGTCCCTCGGTGAAGAGCATGTTCGAGGAGGTCTATGCGACCGAGGACTGGCGCATCACCGAGCAGCGGCGCGAGGTGGGAGTCTGACCATGACCACCGCACCGATGAACATGATCCAGGCGCTGAACTCGGCGCTCGACATCAAGATGGGCGAGGATCCGAACGTCCTCAGCTTCGGCGAGGACGCGGGCTATTTCGGCGGCGTCTTCCGCGTCACCGATCACCTTCAGAGCAAGCACGGCCTGACCCGCAGCTTCGACGCCCCGATCAGCGAATGCGGCATCGTCGCCGCCGCCATCGGCATGGGGGCCTATGGCCTGCGCCCGGTCGTCGAGATCCAGTTCGCCGACTACATCTATCCGGCCTATGACCAGATCGTCTCCGAAGCGGCCAAGTTGCGCTACCGCTCGGCCGGCCAGTTCACGTCGCCCATCGTGGTGCGCTCGCCCTATGGCGGCGGCATCTTCGGTGGCCAGACCCACAGCCAGTCGCCCGAGAGCCTGTTCACCCATATCGCCGGCCTCAAGGTCATCATCCCGTCCAACCCCCATGACGCCAAGGGTCTGCTGACCGCGGCGATCGAGGACGACGACCCGGTCATCTTCTTCGAGCCCAAACGCCTCTACAATGGCCCCTTCGACGGCTGGCACCAGAAGCCGGTCAGCCCCTGGAAGGCCCAGGAGCTGGCCCAGGTCCCGACCGGCAAATACGTCGAGCCGATCGGCAAGGCCCGGATCATGAAGGAAGGGTCCGACGTCACCATCCTCGCCTACGGCACCATGGTCTGGGTCAGCCTCGCCGGGGCCGAGCACGCCGGCGTCGACGCCGAGGTCATCGACCTGCGCACCCTCGTGCCGCTGGACATCGAGACCATCGAGGCCTCGGTGAAGAAGACCGGCCGCTGCGTGATCGTGCATGAAGCGCCGAAGACCTCCGGCTTCGGCGGCGAGCTGAGCGCCCTGGTGCAGGAGCGCTGCTTCTATCATCTGGAGGCGCCGATCGCGCGGGTGACCGGCTGGGACACCCCCTATCCGCACGCCTTCGAGTGGGAATATTTCCCGGGACCCGA
>CAMCIP010000076.1 GCA_945874855.1 Brevundimonas vancanneytii | reverse complement strand
ACGCCGCCGACGGCGGTCGGCCTGGTCTCGCCCGTGACGGGCCGCACCGTCACCGCGCGCTCGCCCGAGGCCTGGGGCGGGGTCCTGCCGATCGTGCCGCGCACGCCCAACCCCATTCCGGCCGGGACCAATGCCTCGGTCCGGACCTTTGCCCTGCATCCCATGCTGGGCCCGCTGAAGACCCTGTTCGATGCGAACCGTCTGGCGGTGGTGGCCAATGTCGGCACCCTGATCCGCCCGATCACCAAGGCGCAATACCAGGCCCGGACGGTCGCCTTTCCCTCCAATCTGTTCTCGCACAATGACCAGCAGTCGACCTGGCAGGCCGGCGCCTCCGAGGGCGCGCGGGTCGGCTGGGGGGGCCGGTTCGGCGACCTGTTCGCGGGGCTGAACGGGACCAACAGCCTGTTCACCGCCATCTCCACGGCCGGCAACGCGGTCTTCCTGTCCGGCCAGAGCGTGGTGCAGTACCAGATGTCGACGGCGGCCCAGCCGGCCCTGGTCATCAACGGCGGGACGGCCACGACCCTGTTCGGATCGAGCGTGGCGCCCGCGCGCGTCCGCAGCCTGATCCAGGACACGACCGCCGCCAGCCTGTTCGCGGCGGACTATGCGACCGTCACCAGCCGGTCGGTCGGCGCGGCGACGTCGATCAACTCTGCCTTCACCCAGTCCGCCGTGACCTCCGTTCCGGCCCCCTCGACCTATATCAACCCCATCACCCGGGCGGCCGAGACCAATACCCTGGCGACACAGCTGCAGACCGTGGCCCGGATGATCGCGGCGAACAGCACCCTGGGACTGCGCCGGCAGGTCTTCTTCGTCAGCCTGGGCGGCTGGGACAATCACGACGTCCAGAACACCGCCCAGCCGAACAACCTCGCCAAGGTGGCCCATGCCATGGCCTATTTCGACGGCGTGCTGGGCTCGCTGGGCGGGGTGGACATGCGCAATGCGGTGACCACCTTCACCGCCTCGGACTTCTCGCGCACCTTCACGACCAATGGCGACGGGACCGACCACGCCTGGGGCGGCCACCATTTCGTCATGGGCGGCGCCGTTCGGGGCGGCGACATCTACGGCCAGTATCCGACCTTGGGCGTGGATCTGGGATCGTTCCGCAACCCGGACATGGCCGGGTCCTCGCTGGTTCCCACCACCTCGGTGGACCAGTATGCGGCGACGATGGGACGCTGGCTGGGCGCTTCGGACGCCAGTATCGACGCGATCTTCCCGAACCTGCGGAATTTCGCGTCGCGGGATCTCGGCTTCCTCACGCCGTGACGGCGCGCCCGGGCGTCAGCCCTCGCCGGCCGTGATCGGCGCCCTGGGCGTCGGGCCGCGGTGGCGGTAGCGGGCGCCCTTTAGCATGCCGAGGAAGGCCTCCCAGTGGATGCCCCAGGTGACCTTGAAGGTCAGCAGGGCATGGGTGGCCAGGACACGCCCCAGGGCGGCGTCGGTCAGGGGGCGGCGGTCGCCGGTGAAGGACGCGGTCAGGACGGGTGTCGGGCCGCGACGCACGGCGATGGACACCGACACGGCCCTGGCCGGAGGGCGGACGGTGAAGGCATAGTCCAGCGCCATGTCCATGAAGGGCGAGACGAAATGGGTCTTGGCCACGGCCTGGCGGACAATCCCGTCGGGGCCGACCGTGGCCGGGATGACGTAGCTGTGCCGCTCGCCGAAGGTGTTGGTCACCTCATGTACCAGGGCGCGCAGGTCGCCGCCGGGGCCGTGGCAGAAGTAGACGCAGATGGGATTGAAGCCGTAGCCCAGCACGCGCGGCATGGTGAGCAGACGGATGGGCCCGCCGTCCAGGGCGACGCCGACGGCGGCCAGATGGGCCTCGATCTGGGGACGCAGGGGCGTGCCGGAGCCGTCGCCGTGGTCGGCCGGCCGCCAGCCGATCAGGCCGAAACGGCCGCGACCCAGCAGGCGCGGGCGCTCGGTGTCGATCCGGTCGAGGTCGAGCAGCAGCATGTAGACGCGGTAGCGCAGGCGGTGGGCGAAGCCTTCCACCCGGCGGTGGACGACCTCGCCGACGTAGAGGGCATGGGCGGGGGCGGCGAGGTCCCTCACGCCACCTTCGCCAGGGCGGGGGCCGGCGCGCCGAGGTGGATGCGGCCGCTCTCGTTCTCGACCGACCAGGGCCGGCGCAGGCCGCCGAGATGCTCGGCCACGGCGAGGCCGGACTGGAGGCCGTCCTCGTGGAAGCCGGCCCCGAACCAGGCGCCGCAGAACCAGACGTGGCGGCGGCCCTGCAGGGACCAGAGGTCCTTCTGGGTGGCCACGGCGGCGGCGTCGAAGACGGGGTGCTCATAGTCCCACTGGCCGATGACCAGTTCGGGGTCGGGCTCGCGCGCGGGGTTCAGGCTGACCAGAAGGGGGGCGCCGGGCAGGGACTGGAGCTCGTTCATCCAGTAGGTGACACCGCCTTCGCCCGCGCGGTCGGAATGGCCCATATGGGTCCAGGCCGCCCAGGCACGCCGCCGGGTGGGCATCAGGGCGACGTCGCGGTGCAGGACGGCGCGGTTGGGGCGGTAGCGGATCGCGCCCAGCAGGTCGCGCTCCTCGGCCGAGGGGGCCTCAAGAAGCTTCAGGGCCTGGTCGGAATGGACGGCCAGCACGACGTCGTCGAAGCCCTCGACGCGGCCGTCGGCGAAGCGCAGGGCGGCGCCGTCCAGCCCGCGCGCCACGCCCGTGACGCCGGCGTTCAGCACGGTGCGGCCGGTGAAGTCGGCGTGCAGGCGGGTGACATATTCGCGCGAGCCGCCGTCGACCGTGCGCCAGGTGGGCTTGAGGTCGTACTTGAGCAGGTTGTGGTTCATGTAGAAGCGCACGAAGGAGGCCGCCGGATAGGCCTGCATCTGGTCGAGCGTCGAGGACCAGATGGCCGCGGCCTGGGGCAGGAGATGGGCGTCGCGAAACAGACGGCCGAAGCCCTTGCGGTCCAGGTAGGCCTGCAGGCTCTCGCCGGTTCGGTCGAGGTCGGGCAGGTCCAGCGGCGCCTGTTTCTGGAAGCGCAGCAGATCGCCGATCATGCCCCAGAATTTCGGCGAGACGGAGTTGCGCTTCTGGGCGAACAGGGCGCGCAGGCCGTGGCTGGAGTATTCCAGCGCGCCGTCATCCATCGACACGGCGAAGGACATGTGGGCCGCCTTGGTCGGCACGCCCAGATGGTCGAACAGGGCGACCAGATTGGGATAGTTGGCCTCATTGTAGACGATGAAGCCGGTGTCGACCGCGACGGGGCCGGCGGGCGAGGGCGCCTCGACGGTGTTGGAGTGGCCGCCCAGCCGGTCGGCGGCCTCGAACAGGGTGACGTCATGGCCGCGCGACAGCAGCCAGGCCGCCGACAGACCCGCGATGCCGGATCCGACCACGGCGATGCGTCGGCCGGGATGGGGGGCGGGGGTCCGGCTGGCCAGATGCGGGGTCATGCGTCCTCCTGAAGCGTCGCGGAACTACGCAGGCGCGCCCGGGTTGGATGACGGTCATCCGGTCGCGTCGCGTCTGCGTATCAACTCATGCGACAAGCGGAGCCGTTTCGTCCATATCCGCCTTATCGACCGGGGCCGTTCCGCCCCA
Source organism: Brevundimonas vancanneytii (assembly GCA_945874855.1). GTDB lineage: Bacteria > Pseudomonadota > Alphaproteobacteria > Caulobacterales > Caulobacteraceae > Brevundimonas > Brevundimonas vancanneytii_A. The sequence continues at coordinate 6,444 of CAMCIP010000076.1, read as the reverse complement.
TGGGGATGAAATCAACGATGAATCCGACCACAGCCGCGATCCGGAATCTGCAGGACGCGCCCTTTCCCGACTTCGTGACGCGGCCGGCCATCGCCGCCCTGGTGACCGAGGCGCGCAAGCGGCTGGACCGGGACGGGCCGCACGACGAGGCCGCCTTCGCCCGCGACATGGCCCGGCGGGCCGTGGCCGAGCACACCGATGCGGCCAATGCCCAGCACTATGAGCTGGCGCCGGAGTTCTTCGAACTGTGTCTGGGGGCGCGGCTGAAATACTCCTGCTGCCTGTATCCGACGGGGGCCGAGACGCTGGACGAGGCGGAGGAGGCGGCATTGGCCGAGACCTGCGCACATGCCGGTCTGGCGGACGGGCAGCGGATCCTGGAACTGGGCTGCGGCTGGGGCAGTCTGAGCCTGTGGATGGCCGAGGCCTATCCGCGGTCGACCATCACGGCCGTGTCGAACAGCCGGGCCCAGCGCGGCCATATCGAGGCCAAGGCGCGGGCCCGGGGCCTGACCAATCTGACGGTCATCACCCAGGACATGAACGACTTCCGCCCCGAGCCGGCCGAGGCCGACCGGTTCGACCGGATCGTCTCGGTGGAGATGTTCGAGCACATGGCCAACTGGCGCGCCCTGCTGACCCGGGCGCGGGGGTGGCTGAAGCCCGAGGGGCGGATGTTCATCCACATCTTCACCCACAGGGACGCCCCCTACCGGTTCGACCACACCGACAGTGGCGACTTCATCGCCCAGCATTTCTTCACCGGCGGGGTGATGCCGTCCAGGGGGCTGATGCGGCAGTTTCCCGACCTGTTCGAGGTCGAGCAGGAGTGGACCTGGAACGGCAGCCACTATGCCCGCACGGCCGAGCACTGGCTGAAGAACATGGACCTGAACGTCGACCGGGTGTCGGCCCTGATGCGCGAGACCTATGGCGACGACTGGAAGCTGTGGCGGCGCCGCTGGCGGCGGTTCTACCTGGCCACGGCGGGGCTGTTCGGCAATGACGACGGGCGGACCTGGGCGGTCAGCCACTATCTCCTGAAACCGGTGGGCGCCTGACGGCGCCGATTCTTCCACGCGCGTGATTCACGGCCCGAGGGGGCCGATCACGCTTTTGAGGACTGAGCCATGCGGAAATGGATTGCGGGATATCTGGGCGCGGCGGTGACCATGGCGGCGATCGACGCCGTCTGGCTGACCTCCATGGTGGACCGGCTGTACCGGCCGGTGATCGGCCCGATCATGGCGGAAAAGCCGGACATGGTCGCGGCGGTGATCTTCTATCTCATGTACATCGGCGGCATCTGCTTCCTCGCCATCGCGCCGGCGCTGAAGGAGAAGACCTGGACGCGGGCCCTGATCAACGGGGCGGTGCTGGGGCTGATCGCCTATGGCACCTATGACCTGACCAACCAGGCGACCCTGGCGGTCTGGTCATCGAAACTGACCCTCATCGACATGATCTGGGGCACCAGCCTGACCGGGCTGACCGCGACCATGGGCTATCTGGCGGCGCGCCGGGCCGAGGGACGCCGGGGCTGAGGCTTCAGCTCTCTGCGGCCGGTGGATGCGGTCGGGGTCGGAAGGGTCTTCACCAGGGCCACCCGGGCAGGGACGTCACCGGGGACAGCGGTGAATGTCGGGGATGCGCCGGGCCGCACCGTCAAACCTGCGCGCCCGCAGGGGTGTTGTGATCCGGACCGACGTCTCTCCGCTTTCGCGCGATACGCCTCGCGAAGAAGAGAATGCCGCAGACCAGAAGCAGCGTGCAGAAGATGCTTCCCTCCGGGCCCTGCGCGCCACCGGTCAGAAGGTCCGGTCCGGCCGGGACCAGCGAGACGGTGAGGGCAGGCACGCCCGCGTCGAGCCCGGTGACCGGCACGTCAAAGCCGGTGGCGACCATCCAGTTCCATCCCGTGTGCCATCCCATCACGCCCCAGATGTTGTTGGACGAGATCGACCATACGCTCGCGAAGAGCGCGAAAAGCAGAACATTTCCGGTGACGAGCCAGGGCTGTCCCCGGGAGAAATGCAGCAGCGTAAACAGGAGCGATGAGATCAGGACGGCGATGATGAGGTTCGTGCGGCGGGTGATGACCGAGGTGAGCCATCCACGGAAAATGATCTCTTCGATGCTGGCCTGAACGAGGAAGCCGACAAAGAGTCCCGCGATCGCGATGAGCGCGCCAGGGGACCGGGCGGCCGGAAACAGTGCGACAGGTTCGTAGGCGCCAGCCAGCCAGATACAAGCGACCACGGCCAACGGCATGACAATGCCAGAAACCAGGCCGCCAGAGAGTCCGGCCGCCGCGCCTGCCTTCGTAAGGCCGATTGTGCCGGCATTCCGCCGCTCGACGAAGGCTATCCACGCTGCAACGGCGAGCATCCAGGTGCTGAAGGACACAAGCAGCAGCGCCATGAGGCCCTGGGTGCCGGCGGGTTCGCCCTGTGCATCCAGAAAGCCGAACCGCTCAAGGAAAAGCGCGGACGGGATCTCGGTGACGATCGCGAGGGCGAGGCAGACCACGGGAGCGAGAAATGCCCACGGGAGCCAGCCGCGCGCCGGTGAGGTGCTGTAAATGGTTTTGAGGTTCATGCCCCGAGACTGAAGCGGGTCGCGGGCCGGTTATAGAACGATCGTGTGCGGTCACACCCACTGACGGGGGGCAGCGGTTTCGGGGTCGCCGCTGTTGGGCGTGCCCGAAGGCTCGATGAGCAAAAGCTCCACTTCGTGTCTCGCGTGCGGGCGGTGTTCCTCGCCCCTTGGCACGACGAAGAGGTCGCCCGGTCCAAGCGTGACGCTGCGGTCGCGCAGCTCTATTTCAAGTTCACCCCGCAGAACAAGGAAGAGCTCGTCCGTGTCGGCGTGCCGGTGCCAGGAGTACTGGCCCAGCAGCTTGACGATCATGATGTCATAGTCGTTGAGCGTCGCGACCGTTCGCGGCGCCCAATGGTCCGAGAACAGGGCGAGTTTCTGGGCGAGGCTGATCTTGTTCTTCATCTTGTGGAGGCTGACGGCGCGCCTCCTCCAGGTCTTGAACGATTGAGCCGTTGCCATTGCGCGGGCGTCAGGCCGTAGGCGCTCCGAAAGTGTCGCGTCAGGTGGCTCTGATCGGAGAATCCGCTGGCAGCGGCGATTTCTGCCAGCGGGGTCCTGCCGGTCATCATGGCTCGCGCTGTGTCGAGGCGGCGGAAGATCAGGTAGCGATAGGGACTGACGCCCAGCAGCGCCCGGAACCCGCGCGAGAGCTGCCACCGATCCTGCCCGCTGACGCGTTCGAGATCATCAAGTCGGACATTGCTGTCCGGGTGGGCGTCAATGAAGGCGCGCGCCTGCGCCACGGCCTGGTGGTCCACGCGCCGGTGAGGCTTCTGTTCACCCCCAAGCTCCGACAGAGCCTCCGCAAGGTCGAGCATGGCCTGATCATACTCCAGGCCACAGAGGACCTGGGTAAGATCCCCGATCAGGGAGGTGGCGGCCGCGTGCAGCCGCGCGTCGTCAGACACGCCCCCGGCAAGGAAGGGAAGGGCGCGTCCGCCGAGCGCCTTCTGAAGCGCGGATGGTGCGACGCTGGCGCTCCGGTAGCGGAAGTGTCGCCCGTCCCCGGCGTGCCCGTCATGCAGCTCGTCCGGATGGAGCACGACGACCTGGCCGGGCACTGAATGACGCTGCGACCCGCGGTAGGAGAAGCTCTGCACCCCCGCGACGGTGATGGCTATGGCGTAGGTGTCGTGCCGGTGTGGACCGTAGGCAGCCCCGTCGAGGCACGCTTCAAACCGTTCGAAATCGCCCGGAGCCCGGACAATCCAGCCAGTCTCGTCACACGACATCGCGCTCCAACCCTCCCGCAGACGTTCGTCGATGGGCGTGCGAGTGGACCATAAGGCAAGCCGGATGGCCATGCAGCGGCTCTCACGGTCCGGTGGCAAGTCGGGCGAAGGCTCTGTCAGCCCGGACTGATGGCCGCCGTCGGGGTGCGGACAGTCGAGGGATGCGCCCCGGGCCGACATCGCGCAGGGCCGCTCGGGGCGGCCACGTGCCCCCCCGAGGCTGCTCCCGGCATGCCAGGGTCTTGCCTCGCCAGGTCGGACAGGACGGGATGGAGCGCGGGTCCCAGGTCGCGTGCACCCGGCAAGACTTCGCTTGCCCGACGTCGCTGAATGGGCTGAACCTGCGGAATGGCAGTGCTCGCAGACACAATGAAACTGACCCTCGGGCTGCTGTTCAAGATGCAGGGCTGGAAGGTTCATGGGCCGCGACCGGCGCACCCGAAATTTGTGCTGATCGGGGCCCCGCACACCAGCAACTGGGATTTCGTCGGCTTTCTCGGCGGCGCGGAAGCCCTGGATCTGGACCTGAGCTTCCTCGGCAAGGCCTCCCTGTTCCGATGGCCCCTGGCCGGCGCCTTGCGCGACCTCGGCGGCGTCCCTGTGGACCGGTCCCAGGCCCTGGACATCGTCGGGACGATGGCGGCGGAGTTTGCGCGTCGCGACAATCTCATCCTGACCATCGCGCCCGAGGGATCCCGGGCCCGACGGGATCGCTGGAAGACGGGCTTCTACACGATCGCCATGGCCGCCAGGGTTCCCATCGTCTGCGCCGCGATCGACTTCCCCAGCAAGCGGATCACGATCGGCCCCACGGTCTTCCCGAGCGGCGACTATGAGGCCGATATGAAGGAGGTCGCCGTCTTCTATCAGGCGGCCGTCGGGAAGCATCCGGAACGCACCTCGCCCATCCTGCCGGAGCCCTCATCGCCCCAGGCGCTCTGAGCGGAAGCCGGTGTCGTGGACGCCGGGATTGGGTGTTTTGGGTCCCGGTCGGGGTGAGAAGCGGACGTTTCTGACGGCTGCCATGGGAGGGGAAGCGGACTCTCGCGGCGGCAAGAACGCTACGCTAAAGTGATGAGGTCTGAAGGGTAGGGGCATGGCGAACCCCAATTCCATAGCGCCAAGCCATCGGACTGAACTCGTCTGAACGCGTCCGGCATAATCGGATAGGCGCGCATGCGCGCTGGGGAGAGCTTCTTGATTGTCCTCTGAATGCCCCCCGTCACGGACCGCAAAGCCTTCCAATCAACTTCATTGAGTACCGCTTCAGGATAGATCGACCGCTGGTAGGCACCCTTCTCGGTCCAGAAGTTCAATGAGGAAGACGACAGACATCCCATCTGGAAATTGTTGCGCCAGATGTCGATTAGCGACGGGCTTTCAAGGTTAGTCCGCCCCTTGGCTCCAAGCCGTCTTTGGGTTTCCGAATTGAAGGTTATCAATCGGGGCTTCGGAGCAGCACCAGTTCGCTGCGCCCACACGCTAAAATGAGCGTAGGTGTCCTCGAACATCAGCCGCACGCTATCGACCGTATCAAATTGCCGGTTCGGCATGTCTGGGCGGGATGCACGTTCGAAGATGCAAACCCCCGGATCGGAGAGCAGCACGCCCGCCAGCTGCAAAAGATCGTGGTCTGTGGCGAAAAAAAAGCTGGTGCTCATGCGTCAGCACTTATCGAACGGCCGCCCGAGTCCGCAACGGGTCGGGAGCCGTCCTTCGCTCACGCGCCGAAAGCGGGCGCCGCACGCGTCTTGCGCAACGCGCCGGACCGGTCCGGGTGATGACCCCGCGGGCCAGACCCAGGGCGCGGCGGCGGATCGGGGGCGGGGGTTAACCTTTTTCATCGCGTCACGGGGGCGCGCGGTGGCAGGCGTCGGGATTTGGGGTATGGCTGGTCGCCTGTGGATCAATCCCGGGGGACGGGCGTGAAGCTTGGCGTCAACGCACTGACCGCGGCCTTCGTCGTCGGCGTCCTGTCGGGCCTGGTCCTGACCCAGGACGGGCGCGACTGGCTGCGCCGGCCGACGCTGATGCTGGGCGGCAGTGCCAATGCCTCGGCCACGACCGACGTGCAGCGTGCGCCCGCGCCGGTCGCCACGCCGGCCCCGGCCGCACCGCCCCGGGTCGACGCCTCGGGCCTGAAGGCGCGGGTGGCGGCGGGGGGGCTGCGCATCGGCGTGTTCGGCGACTCCATGGGCGACGGGGTGTGGACGGCCCTGTATCGCGAGTTCGCCGCCGACGACGTGGTGACGGTGACCAAGTTCAGCGAGGTCTCCACCGGCCTGTCGCGCTATGACTATGTGAACATCCAGACCAAGACGACGCGCCAGCTGGACGAGACGCCGGTGGATGTGGCGGTGGTGGTGTTCGGCACCAATGACGCCCAGGGCATCGACGACGGCGGGACCATCCATCCCTTCGGCTCGGACGGCTGGAAGGCGGTCTATGTCCGCCGCGTGGATGCGCTGGTGGCCCTGTTCCGGTCGCGCGGGGCGGTGGTCTACTGGGTCGGCATGCCGCGCATGAAGCGGGACTCGTTCGACGGGCGCATGGCCATCATCAATGAGGTGGTCGAGGCGCGCATGAAGGCGCTGGGCGTGCCCTATGTGGA
>CAMCIP010000075.1 GCA_945874855.1 Brevundimonas vancanneytii | reverse complement strand
ATCTGGCCGGTCAGGTTGCGACGGGTCGCGTCGGGCTTGATGATCGAGAAGGTGCGTTCGGTCATGGAGAGTGACTTCTTGTATGGGAGATTGAAGGTCGCGGGCTTATAGACGCGGCCTCCACTGTTTCCAAGGCGTCCCTGATGCGCTCGGCGCGGCCGTTCGCGGCTTGAGGGACGCGCAGAGTTTTGCGCCCGCTCCATGCTCCAGATCACCAACCTGACCTTCAACGCCTGGGGCCGCCAGTTCCTGGACGACGCCTCGGTCAGCCTGCCGCCGGGATCCAAGGTCGGGCTGGTGGGCCGCAACGGCATCGGCAAGTCGACCCTGTTCAAGCTGATCCTCGGGGAGTTGGCGGCCAATGGCGACGAGGTCAGCTTGCCGAAGACCGCGCGCATCGGCGCGGTGGCGCAGGAGCATCCGGCCACGCCGGTCAGCGTGCTGGACACGATTCTGGAGGCCGACGTCGAGCGCCACGACCTGCTGATCCGGCTGGAGACCGCCGAGCCGGAGGAGATGGGCGAGATCTGGGCCCGGCTGATCGAAATCGACGCCGACGCCGCCCCGGCCCGCGCGGCCGAAATCCTCGTCGGCCTGGGCTTCAGCCAGGAGGACCAGCAGCGGCCGATGTCGGAATTCTCCGGCGGCTGGCGCATGCGCGTGGCCCTGGCCGCCGCCCTGTTCGCCGAGCCGGACATGCTGCTGCTGGACGAACCGACCAACTATCTCGATCTGGAAGGGGCGCTGTGGCTTGAGGCGCGGCTCAAGAAGTATCCGGCGACCGCCCTGATCATCTCCCACGACCGCGAGATGCTGAACGAGGTCTGCACCCACATCCTGCACCTGGCGAACCGCAAGCTGGAAATCTACACCGGCAACTACGACGCCTTTGAAAAGGCGCGCGGCGAGAAGGCGCGGCTGCAGCTCTCGGCCAAGGCCAAGCAGGACGCCGAGCGCGCCCACCTCCAGGCCTTCGTGGACCGGTTCAAGGCCAAGGCCTCCAAGGCCGCCCAGGCCCAGAGCCGGATGAAGCGACTGGCGAAGATGGAGCCGGTCTCGACCACGATCGAGGAACGGGTCGCCCCCTTCACCCTGCCCTCTCCGCCCCGCCCCCTGGCCCCGCCCCTGATCCGCCTGGAGCGGGCCAATGTAGGCTATGAGACCGGCAAGCCGGTGCTGCGCAATCTGAACCTGCGCATGGATCTGGACGACCGGATCGGCCTGCTGGGCGTCAACGGGGCCGGCAAGTCGACCTTTGCCAAGATGATCGCCGGCGCCCTGAATGTGTCGGAGGGCGAGCTGCACCGCGACCGCAAGATGCGGGTCGGCTGGTTCCACCAGCACCAGATCGAGGCGATGGACCCGACCGACACCCCTCTGGAGATCATCCGCCGCGCCATGCCCGACGCCGCCGAGAGCGCCCGGCGGTCGAAGCTGGCGCAGTTCGGCCTCGGCTATGAGAAGCAGGAGACGACAGTCGAAAGCCTGTCGGGCGGTGAGCGGGCCCGGCTGCTGCTGAACATGGTGGCGATGGATGCGCCCCACGTCCTGATCCTCGACGAGCCGACCAACCACCTCGACATCGACAGCCGTCGTGCCCTGCTGGACGCGCTGAATGCCTACAACGGTGCCGTCATCCTGATCACCCACGACCGCTCGCTGATGGAGTTGGTGGCCGACCGGCTGTGGCTGGCCGCCGACGGCACGGTGAAGCCTTGGGACGGCGACATGGACGACTATGCCCGCTTCGTGCTGGACCGCGCCAAGGCGGCGGCCGTGCGGCCCAGCCAGATCAAGGCGGACATTGAAATCGCCAGCGCCCCTCAGGCCGCGAGCCCCCGCGGGGTGAGCGACAGGGGGAACAAAAAGAAATCCGGCCCTTCCCCCTCGACCTTGCGTCACGCGGTCAAGAAGGCCGAGGAGCGGATGGCACAGCTGACGGCCGAGATCGCCCGCATCGACGACGACATGGCCAATGCCTCGGTCAGCAATCCCAAGGCCCTGGAGGGCCTGACCCGGGCCCGTACGAAGACGCAAGCCGATCTCGACGTCGCTGAGCAGGCGTGGGTCGCCGCCGAGGAAGCTCTTGCCGAGGTGGTGGGATGACGCCCTTCGCCCTGACGCGCGAGGAGACGGCAGATCTGGTCCAGGCCTTGCGCGACATCGCCCGTGAGGAACTGGATCAGGAGATCAGCGCCCTGCAGGCCGAGATGCTGCTGGACCGGATCCGCACCACCATAGGCCCGGCCTTCTACAACCGCGGCCTCTACGACGCCCAGGCCGTCGTCGCCACCCGCGCCGAGGACATGGGTGACGCCATTCTCGCGCTGGAGCGGCCTGTCGGGCGCTAGCGGATCGTCCCCGTCAGACGCTCGCCGCGGCGCAGGATGGTCAGCTCGGTCCCCGATCCGATCCGGGCCAGCTGGTTGACCTCGCTGACGTCGCGTCCGTCGACGGCGATCACGACGTCTCCGGTCTGAAGGCCGACCCGCTGCCGGGCTACACTGGCGCGGCCAAGGGCACCGACGATGACGCCCCGGGTCACCGGGTCGATGCCGAGGCGATCGGCCACCGCCGGGTTCAGCGCCAGCACCTGGGCCCCGGCGAGGGCGCCGGCGGCGATGACGGTGGCGGCTTCCAGATCAGGATTGCCCGGCAGCCGCTCCACCCGCGCCGTCACGGTCCGCTCCCGGCCGTCGCGGATCAGGCCCACCTGGACCGAGTCGCCCGGCGCCCGGGTCCCGACCCGGAAATTCAGACCGCCCAGATCGTCGACCGCCGCGCCGTCTATGGAGACCACCACATCGCCCGCGCGCAGATTCGCCTGCGCGGCGGGACCGCCGTCCCAGACGTCGGTGATCACCAGGCCCCGGGGCCGGTCGAGGCCAAGCTCGCGGGCGCGCTCGCTGCTGACCGTCTCTCCCGTCAGGCCGAGCCAGGGCCGCACCACCATGGTCTCCCCGCCCAGGGCCGAGGAGACCACACGCTGGACCATGGTGGCCGGCACAGCAAAGCCGACGCCGGACGAGGAGCCGGTGCGCGAGAAGATGGCCGTGTTGATCCCGATCAGGTCGCCGTCCATGTCCACCAAGGCACCCCCGGAGTTGCCCGGATTGATCGCCGCGTCGGTCTGGATGAAGGAGCCCGAGTCCGAAATGCCCGTCTCGGTCCGGTTCAGGGCCGAAATGATGCCGTTGGTCACCGTCTGGCCGACACCGAACGGATTGCCGATCGCCAGGACCAGGTCGCCGATCAGCTGGTCCTCGCCCGTATCGATGCGCAGCACGGGCAACTGGTCCTCGACACCCTCGAGCTGCAGCACGGCGATGTCCGACCGTTCGTCGGCCAGCAGCACGCGAGCCCGATACTCGCGCCGGTCGCTCAGCGAGACGCGGATGTCGCTCATCCCCTTGATCACATGGGTGTTGGTCACCACCACCCCGTCGGCGCGGACGATGACGCCTGACCCGACCGAGCCGGTCGGCTGGCTGAACTGGCCCCAGAAGGGATCGCGATAGGTCTGGACCCCTTGGGCGGCGATGTTGACCACGGCCGGGGCCGCGATCTGGACCACCGGGGCGAAGCTGGACTTCACCGCCGCCGCGTCGCGCGGCACGGCGCGGGTCTGGGCTTCGAACACCCCGTCCTGGGCCTGACTGTCCTGCGGCGACCCGCAGGCCGGGAGCAGCAGGGCGGCGGCGAGGGCGAGGTAGCGGATCCTCATGGGCGTTCCTGTCGGTTTGACCATGGCCCTATCAGGCCAAGGCAATTCGACCTTGTCATGGCCAAGCCGCGGGTCAATGCGGCGCGATCAGGGCACGCGCATTGCCGGCAGGGTGTCTTCAGCGCGTCCGTCGCCCGCCGGCACGGTCAGGCCCAGCAGGCGACCCAGCAGGGGCTGGACGTCGACGCTGTCCATCCCCGTCAGGGTCAGGCCGCGGCCGAAGGCCGGCCCATGGGCGACGAACAGGGCCCGCATCTCGGGCGCTTCATTGTCATAGCCATGGGCGCCGCCGCTGATCCTCGCCGGGTCGGTCTGGCCGCGGATGCCCGCCACCCAGCCGGTCCGCGCCATGCAGACATAGGCGGGTACCCGGTCATTGCGGCCATAGGCCAGTCGGGCGGGCACGTCGGCCTTCGCCCAGCAGGACAGGTTGGGACCCTCGCCCACCACGGCAGTCGCCTCGGCCTCCCGCCCCGGGACGGGGTCCAGCAGGGCCACAGGGCCCAGGGCGCGCACCGTCAGGGCCGAGGGATCGACCCGCTCGTCCAGCCAGGCGATGCGCTCGCCCGAGATGCCCGCCATCCCGTGGTCGGCCACGATCACCAGATCGGCCTCGATCCCGCGCGCCGCCAGCCCCTCCAGCAACAGAGCCACGGCCGCGTCGACCTGTCCGAGGGCGGCGTCGGTCTCGGGCGCTCCCGGACCGAAGCGGTGGCCGGCGGTGTCGACGACGTCGAAATACAGGGTGACGAGATCGGGTCGCTCGGCCTCCGGCAGGGTCATCCAGCCCAGCACGATGTTGACCCGGGCGGCGCTGGGAACCGTCTGTTCGAACGGGATCCAGTGGCGGGGCCGCACGCCGCCGATCGCGGCCTCGGACCCCGGCCAGAACATGGTCGCGGTCGTCATTCCCGCCCGTTCGGCCGTGACCCAGATCGGCTCGGCCTCATACCAGAAGCCGTCCATGACCTCGGCGCGATTGCGCAGGGTGAACTGACGTCCGGGCGCGCGAGCGTCGGTCATGGCGTTGTAGATAAGGCCGTGACGATCCGGGTGGCGACCCGTCGCCAGGGTGAAGAAGTTGGGAAAGGTCACGGTCGGAAACGACGCCTTCATGCCGCCCCCGGCCGTCACCCCCTCGGCCGCCAGGCGACTGATCGTCGGAGTGACCCCGCGCTCCAGATAGTCGGCGCGGAACCCGTCGATGCCGATCAGGATCACCGGCCGCTCCTGGGCCGCAACCGGCACCGCGACCGCCAGGATCAGGGTCAGGGCACTGAGAAACAGGCGCATGGGGCGGCTCCGGACGGGACTGGGCATTGCCTAATCTTAATCCGCGACAGGCCCAAGACGGGTTGTCGGGCCGGGGCTGCGCCTGTCACTGTGTCGGCATGAACGCCGTGATCGAAACCCGAGGCCTGTCCAAACACTATGGGGCCGTCCGCGCCCTCGACGGACTGGACCTGACCATACCGCGCGGCGGCGTCTATGGCGTGCTGGGCCCCAATGGCGCCGGCAAGTCGACCCTGTTCCGCATCCTGCTGGGCCTGATCCAGCCGACAGAGGGCGAGGCCTCGGTCATCGGCGGCCCCATCGGCCAGATCGCCAGCATGCGGCGCATGGGCTCCATGATCGAGACCCCGCGGTTCCCGCCCTATCTGACCGCGCGCCAGGTGCTGCAGTGGCTGGCCGCTGCCCACGGTCTGAAGGCCGACCCCGGCCGGATCGACGGCTGGTTGAAGCGGGTGGTCCTGCACGAGGCCGCCGACCGGCGCGTGCGCGGCTTCTCCGTCGGCATGATGCAGCGCCTCGGCGTCGCCGCCGCCCTGATGACCGAGCCGGAGCTGGTCATTCTGGACGAGCCGACCAGTGGCATGGATCCGCCCGGCATCCAGGAGATGCGCCAGTTGATCCGGTCGCTGGCCGTCGACGACGGCCTGACCGTCGTGCTGGCCAGCCACCAGTTGCTGGAGGTCCAGCGGGTGTGCGACCGCGTCGCCATCCTGAACCGCGGCAAGCTTGTGCTTGAAGGCGCGGTCGGCGATCTGACCGGGGCCGGCGAGCGGCTGCGCCTGGCCGTGCGTCCACAAGGGGACGCTCTCGAAGTCTTGGGGTCCAGGGGCGTGGCGGAGGGAGCCGACGCCGTCATGGCGGCCGTGACCCGCGCAGAAGCGCCTGCCCTTCTCCGGGCGCTGATCGAACGCGGCGTCGAGATCGAGGAGGCCCGCTGGGTCGGCACCGATCTGGAGAGCATCTTCTTCACCGAGACGGGCGCAGTTCAGGCCCAGGAGGCGATCCATGCTCGTTGACGCCTTCCGCGCCGAAGCGGTCCGCCTGCTTCGCAACCGCATGGTCCTGTTCTGGAGCGTGCTGTTCACCCCCCTCGTCTTCGCGGTCGGCGGTGTGATTTTCCACCTTGTGGCCGAGTCCCGCGCGCCGGACATGGAGAAGGCTGGCCTCCCGCAGACCCTCGGCAACGCTCCGGTCAACCTGGGCGACGCCCTGACGCTCGGCGCCGGCAGCGGTGCCAACGGGGTCATCCTGGTCATGATGCTGATCGCGGCGGCCACGCTCTATGCCGGCGATTATCGCTGGGAGAGCTGGCGTCTGATCAGCGCGCGGAACACCCGGACCAACCTCATTCTTGGCAAGGTGGGGGTGCTGAAGGCGGTGGCCGTGGCGGCCATGCTGACCTTCCTCGTCGCGGCCTTCATCTTTACCGCAGCCCAGGCCGTGGTGTTCGAGCGTCCGCTGACGTTTGAGTACGGGGCCGACGACTGGGGCCGGTTCGCCCTGATCTGGCTGCTGGGGCTGGTCCGCATCGTCCAGTACGCCATGATCGCCTTGCTGACCGCCGTCATCAGCCGCTCCCTGCTGGCCGCCCTGTTCGTGCCGTTTGCGGTGGGCTTCGTGCAGTCGATCTTCGGCCAGGCAGGGTTGCCGCTGCTGGGCTGGGAGCCGACCGAATGGGCCCCGCAACTGATCCTGCCGGGCCTCGCCTATGACACGCTGAAGGCCGCGATCCAGGCCGGCTCTGGCCCCGAGGCCGACGGCCTGCTGGTGACAAAGGCTGCCGTCAGTCTGGCCCTGTGGTCGGTGGTACCCCTGGTCGGGGCCCTGGCCTGGTTCCAGCGTCAGGATCTGTCGAAGGAGTAGGCCGGTGCAGCGGGGCACAGGAGCCGGCGGAGCTCGGACGCTGCTGGCGCTGGCCCTCCTTTGCCTGTCGGTTCAGAGCGTTCAGGCCCAGGACCCGGTCGAGCCCGAGCCGACGCGGGTCGACGACATCGTCGTCCAGGGTGCGCCGCTGCGGGACCAGGTCGCCACCTTCGTCGACGCCGTCACCGCCCCGCCCCGCGGGCGGGGCCCGGCGCGATGGAGCGCGCCCGCTGGCGTCTGTGTCGGCGTCGCCAATCTGGAGCGTGAGGCCGCCCAGGTCATGGCGGATCGCATATCTGACGTCGCGCTGTCGCTGGGACTGCCGGTCGGTGAACCGGGGTGCAGCCCCAATGTGCTCGTCCTGGTGACGACCGACGCTCCGGCCCTCGCGGCGGCCCTGGTCGAGCGAAGCCCGAATGCCTTCAGACCCAAGTATGCGGGTGCCGCGCGATCCCGACGCAGCCTCGACCAGTTCGTCTCGAGCGAGCGGCCGGTCCGTTGGTGGCATGTCGCCCTGCCGGTGACCGAAACCGGCAACCCCGCGGTCCGACTGCCGGGAGATGACCGGATCCCCACGGTCAGCACCTTCGCGAGCCGGTTGACGACGCCCGTCCGCAATGAACTCCGCCGGGCCTTCATCATCATCGACATCGATCAGGTCGAGCACCTGGGCCTGATCCAGCTCAGCGACTATGTCGCCATGGTCGCCCTGGCCCAGATCGATGCGGACCACGAGGTCGGGGATTTCCCCTCCATACTGAACGTGGTGGCGAACCCGGCCGTCGCTCAGGCGATGACCGACTGGGACCGCGCCTATCTGGAGGCCCTGTACGGCGTGGAACTGAACCGGCGGCTGCCGTCGTCGCAGCTCGGCCAGATCGCCACAGGCATGTTCCGCGACCGTCGCGCGGCTGCCGAGGCAGAAGCAGAAGCTGAAGGCGAATAGGCGCTTCACCCAAGCAAAAGGGCGGCCCGATCTCCCCGGCCGCCCCTTCAGGCACTCAGTACTGCCCGTGACAGGCGGACTTCAGTCCTCGTCGCCGCCGAAGTCCTGGACCGGGCCAGAGTCCTGGCCCTTGGCATCGACGTCGCGGTCGACGAACTCGATCACGGCCATGGCGGCGTTGTCGCCATGACGGAAGCCCGCCTTCATGATGCGGATGTAGCCGCCGTTCCGCGCGGCGTAGCGCGGGCCGATGGTCTCGAACAGCTTGCCGACCTGCGGCACGTCCCGGACCTGGCTGATGGCCTGACGGCGGGCATGCAGGTCGCCCTTCTTGGCCAGGGTGACCAGCTTCTCGACGAAGGGGCGCAGCTCCTTGGCCTTGGGCAGGGTCGTGGTGATCTGCTCGTGCTTGATCAGGCTCGCGGCCATGTTGGCGAACATGGCCTGGCGATGGCTGGTCGTGCGACCAAGCTTGCGATGGGCGGCGCCGTGGCGCATCGGGGTCTCTCCTACTCCGGTCCCGGTTTCTCCCGCGGGAGACCTTTGACCGTCCTCATTCTAACCGCTCCGGGCCTCTTTTCGAAGAGACGGGCGGAAGGGTTGATGATCAGATCTGGTCGTCGAACTTCTTGGCCAGGTCTTCGATGTTCTCGGGCGGCCAGTTGGGCACGTCCATGCCCAGGCTGAGGCCCATGGTCGCCAGCACTTCCTTGATCTCGTTCAGAGACTTGCGGCCGAAGTTCGGGGTGCGCAGCATTTCGCCCTCGGTCTTCTGGATCAGGTCCCCGATGTAGACGATGTTGTCGTTCTTCAGGCAGTTGGCCGAACGCACCGACAGTTCCAGCTCGTCCACCTTCTTCAGTAGGGCCGGGTTGAACGGCAGGTCGGGCTTGCCGTCCGCCATTTCCACGACCTTCTTGGGCTCGTCGAAGGTGATGAAGATCTGCAACTGGTCCTGGAGGATGCGCGAGGCATAGGCCACGGCGTCCACGGGGCTGACGGCACCGTTGGTTTCGACTTCCAGCACCAGCTTGTCATAGTCCAGCGACTGGCCCTGACGGGTCGGCTCGACGCGATAGGCGACGCGCTTGACCGGCGAATAAAGGGCGTCGACGGCGATCAGGCCGATCGGAGCGTCTTCGGGGCGGTTCTTCTCGGAGGCGACATAGCCCTTGCCGTTCTGGACCGTCAGTTCCATGCGGACCGACGCGCCCTCATCGAGGGTGCAGATCACATGGTCCGGGTTCAGCACGTCAATGTCGGCCGGCACGTCGATCTGGCCGGCGGTCACCACGCCCGGGCCGGTGGCCCGCAGCGTCATGCGCTTGGGGCCCTCGGCGTGCATGCGCAGCGCCAGTTGCTTGATGTTCAGGACGATGTCGACGACGTCTTCCCGCACGCCTTCCAGCGACGAGAACTCGTGCACCACGCCGTCGATCTGGATGGCGGTCACGGCCGCGCCCTGCAGCGACGACAGCAGGACCCGGCGAAGGGCGTTGCCCAGGGTCACGCCAAAGCCGCGCTCAAGCGGTTCGGCCACCAGACGCGCCTTGCGAAGGGGGTCGACGCCCGTTTCGATCTGGGGCTTTTCGGGACGGATCAGTTCTTGCCAGTTACGTTCGATCATGTGTGTCCCTCGAATACGGAGTTCGCCGGTCCCTCGCTCCTCGTCAGGGCGTCAGGACCGGCGCAGAATAGGGTCGGCGACGAAAGCGGAGTTAGACGCGGCGGCGCTTGGGCGGACGGCAGCCATTGTGCGGCATGGGGGTGACGTCGCGGATGGTGGTGATGGTCAGGCCGACGGACTGCAGCGCGCGCAGGGCCGACTCACGGCCGGAACCGGGACCCGAGACGTTGACTTCCAGCGTCTTGACGCCGTGCTCCTGGGCCTTCTTGCCCGCGTCCTCGGCGGCCATCTGGGCGGCATAGGGCGTCGACTTGCGCGACCCCTTGAAGCCCATGTGCCCGGCCGACGACCAGGAGATGGCGTTGCCCTGGGCGTCCGTGATGGTCACCATGGTGTTGTTGAAGCTGGCGTTCACATGGGCGACGCCCGAGGTGATGTTCTTGCGCTCGCGCTTTTTGACGCGACCCTGATCCTTGGCCATCTGTGTGTCTTACTTCTTCTTGCCGGCGATCGGCTTGGCGGGACCCTTGCGGGTGCGGGCGTTGGTATGGGTGCGCTGGCCGCGGACCGGCAGGCCCTTGCGGTGACGCAGGCCGCGGTAGCAGGCCAGGTCCATCAGACGCTTGATGTTCATCGACGTCTCGCGGCGCAGGTCGCCCTCGACGGTGTGATCCTTGTCGATGGTCTCGCGGATCTG
>CAMCIP010000074.1 GCA_945874855.1 Brevundimonas vancanneytii | reverse complement strand
CTGCTCTTCGAAGCCGGGGATGAAGCGGTTGGAGCCGATCACCAGATCGGCGTCGTTCATCGAGCCGCCCTCGAACACCTCTCCGTCGACCTTGCCGATGAAGTCGATCGTGACCTGGTCGCCCTCGGCCGCCTTGACCGTCTTGCCCTTTTTGTCGGCGTAGGTCTTCGACTGGCCGGCCAGTTCCTTCAGCGCCTCGTCCAGATCGGCGTCGGACGCCTCATAGACCGGGCGCGACAGCTTCAGCGTCTTGACGTCGACGGGGGTGAAGTCGGGCATAACTTCCAGCGCCATCTCGTAGGTCAGGTCTTCCTGGCCCGCGACGACCTTCTCCATGTCCGAGACCAGCTTCATCTCGGCGGGGGCGGCGGGACGGAATTTGGCCTCATCCAGCGCCTTCTGGCTGGACTCGTTCAGGGCGGCATTGACGATCTCGCCCATCAGGTCGCGACCGAACGTCTTCTTCACATGCGCGGCGGGCACCTTGCCGGGACGGAAGCCCTTGAGCTTCATCTGCGGCGAGACCTCCTTGATCCGGGCGTCGAGCTTTGCATTCAGCTCGGCGGCGGGGATGGTCACCGCCAGGACGCGGCTGAGGCCTTCGTTGGACTTTTCGACGACTTGCATGGGAGGGGTCTGACGCTCTGGGGCGCGGACGGCCGGGCGGACGCGCGATGGGAAAAGCAAGAAGGGCCGCCCTTGCGGAGCGGCACCTCGAAGCCCGCCCTTATGTCGAGAGAGGGGGCAAAGGTCAACGCGGGCGGTTCCGTGATCAAGGCCATACCGTTATGCAGTCCGCATGACCGACGCCCCCTTCCCTCTCGGCCTCTTCGTCGCGCCCGTGACGGCGTTTCAGCAGAACTGCACTGTCGTCTGGTGCACGGTCACCAACAAGGCGGCGGTGATCGATCCCGGCGGGTCCGTGGACGCGATCCTGGCCGAGATCGCGCGACGCGGCCTGACGCTGGATCAGATCTGGATCACCCATGGCCACCTGGACCATGCCGGGGGCGCGGCCGAGATGGCGGAGAAGTCCGGCGCGCCCATCATCGGCCCGCATCCGGAAGACCAGTTCTGGATCGACGGCATCCCGGCCCAGGCGGCGCAGTATGGGCTGGAGCCGATGCGCAGCTTCACCCCGACCCGCTGGCTGGCCGAGGGCGACTCGCTGACGCTGGGCGAGATGACCTGGGAGGTGTTCCACACCCCTGGCCACACGCCCGGCCACGTCATCTTCTTCTGCCGCGCCGCCCGCTTCGCCCAGGTCGGCGATGTGCTGTTCCAGGGCTCCATCGGCCGGACCGACTTCCCGCGCGGGGATCTGCAGACGCTGATCCAGTCGGTCACGACCAAGCTCTGGCCGCTGGGCGACGACGTCCAGTTCGTGCCGGGTCACGGGCCGGGATCGACCTTCGGGGCCGAGCGCGCGAGCAACCCCTTCGTGTCCGATCGGGCCCTGGGTCGGGGCTGAACCGAACCGGAGTCGGCGCGGCGCGTTGGAGAGGCGTCACGCCAGGAAGCGCAGCCATGTCCGATCCGATGCCCGAACCCGTCTCGCCGCCCGAGATGCCCGACACCACGCGGTCGCCGCCCGAGATCGATCCGCCGGCGCAGGGTCCGGAAACGTCTCCGTCGATCGACCCCGGCCAGCCGGGCCGACCCGCCGTGGTCGCCTGACTCGTCCAAGACTCGGCGGCCTGGCCCTGTCTGTGGCGCAGGCTCCCGAAGGAACGGAAGCCGGCCCCGGGGGTTGTCGGATCACCCCCCTGTTCCAGCAAGGAGAGGACCTCAATGTCCCTTCAGCCTCCCAAAGCCTCCGGCGTCTCCAAGCGCGGCTTCGCCTCCATGGATCCCGCACGTCAGCGCGCCATCGCGCGCAAGGGCGGTGCCAGCGTGCCCAGCGAAAAACGCAGCTTCTCCCAGGATCGCGGTCTCGCGGCCAAGGCCGGTCGCAAGAGCGGCGAAGCCTCTTACGGAAGCCGCAAGCCGGACGACGGCGCGGACGCGACGCCCGCCGAATAGGCGGCTCAGGCCGCCAGCAGCGCCAGCGCCACCGAGGGTTCGGGGGCCACGTCGATCTTCAGCAGGGTCCACCCGGCCGCGGTCACCATGTCCCGCAGGCTGAGCTCGGTGAACTTGCGCGAGCTTTCCGTGTGAATCGTCTCGCCCGCATCGAAACCGAAGGTGCGACCGGCGACATGCACCGTCTGGGCGCGGCGGGACTCCAGATGCATCTCAACCGCTGACCGCGCCGCGTTCCAGACTGCCTTGTGACGGAACGCCGACAGGTCGAAGTCGGCCTTCAGCTCGCGGTTGGCCCGGACCAGAAGGTTCATGTTGAAGGCCGCCGTCACGCCCTCCGGATCGTCATAGGCGCGTTCCAGAACGCCGACGTCCTTGACCAGATCCACACCCAGGAGAAACAGGGCGTCCGGCCCCAGAAGCCGGCGCGCCGTGGTCAGGAAGGCCACGGCCTCGGGCGGCTCCAGATTGCCTATGGTCGAACCCGGGAAGAACCCCACGCGACGCCCCTCGGGCAGATCGTGCGGCAGCCGTTCCAGGGCGAGGAAGTCGCCGGCGAGGGTCCTCACCGGCAGGGACGGATACAGGCCCTCAAGGCGCGCCTTGGCCTCGGCCAGGGCGTCGGGGCTGATGTCGATGGCCACATAGGCCGCCAGATCGGTCACGGCGTCCAGCAGGGTCCGGGTCTTCTCGCTGGCCCCCGACCCGAATTCGACCAGAACGGCACCCGGCCCGAAGGCCTCGGCCAGCCGCGGCGCGATCGTCTTCAGCAGGGCGGCCTCCTGACGGGTCGGATAATAGGCCTCCAGCCGGGTGATGTCCTCGAACAGTTCGCTGCCGCGGGCGTCGTAGAACCATTTGGGGGACATGGCTTTACGGGGCCGGCTGAGACCGGTCAGCAGGGCCTCGCGGAACTGGGCCGTCTGCACCGGCTCCAGCACGCGGTCGGTCAGCGAGGGCTCATCGGCGAGTCGCAGGCCGGTGAAGGCCCAGCGCTGATGCGGCTGGAAGAAGTTGCGATAGGTCGCCCGCGCATGGCCCTCCGGCGTGGCGAACGCGGAGCCGCGCAACACCATCTGCCCGCTCATGAACTTGCCATTGTACTCGGCAGCCGTGCCGGGCGTCGGGCGAAACCCCGGGTAGGGCAGATAGGCGCTGGAGGTCCACTGCCACACCTCGCCGAAGGCGTCGGGCAGGACGCCGGCCATGCAGGCGTGTTCCCACTCCATCTCGGTGGGCAGGCGCTTGCCGGTCCAGCGCGCGAAGGCGTCGGCCTCGTAGAAGCTGATGTGGCGCACCGGAGCCGACCGGGCGACGGGGGCCCGCCCGGTCAGGGTCATGGCGGTCCACTCGCCGTCCGCCTCGCGGCGCCAGTATTCGGGCGCCGTCCAGCCCAGCCGTCGCACCGCGTCCCAGCCGTCGGCCAGCCAAAGCTCGGGCCGCCGATAGCCGTCATCCTCGATGAAGCCGATCCATTCGCCTGCAGTGACCAGGGCCACCGAGATGGCAAAGGGCACAAGATGGGACTTGTGCCGGGGCCGCTCGTTGTCGAAGGCGAAACCTGCGTCCGCGCCGATCTCCACCAGACCGCCCGTCAGCGCCGCGAAGCCTTCTCCGGGCGTAGGGACCGGCACGGCGCGCGGCTCGACGTCATAGGCGGCGGGATCGAGCGGCGAGCGCGACATCAGGTGCAGCAGATCCATCAGGAAAAGCTCCTGATGCTGCTGCTCGTGGTGCAACCCCAGTTCCAGCAGATAGCGCTCCTGGGGGTCTTCCACCCCGGCCGACAGCCAGGCTTCCATACGCGCGTCGATTTCGGCGCGGTAAGCCATCACCTCGTCCAGTGAAGGGCGGGTCATCAGGCCACGCTCGGCGCGCGTCACGCGCTTGCCCAAGGCCTCATAGTAGGAGTTGAACAGGGCCTGCAGACGGGGATCGACACTGACATGGCCGTCCTGCCGGGACAGCAGCATGGCCTCGAAGAACCAGCCGACATGGCCCAGATGCCACTTGCCGGGACTGGCATCGGGCATGGATTGGGCCTGCAGGTCTTCGGCCGACAGGCCCTGCGCCAGCTCGGGCATGCGACCGCGCACGGCGCGATAGCGGACCACATCCTCCGTCGCGCGGGATGAGGCGACGGGCTGACGGGCCTGGGACAAGGGATTGCGCTCCGCGGCGACTCGGGAAAGCCGACAATACGCGTGGAAGGCCCGAATGGTTGCGCCTCAGAGCGCCGATTTCGCCTTCGCATACTCCAGACGGGCGATGGTCCGGTTGTGGACCTCGTCCGGGCCGTCGGCGATCCGCAGGGTGCGGACCATGGCGTACATCTCGGCCAGGGGCGTGTCGGCCGACACGCCGGCTCCACCGAAGGCCTGGATGGCGTCGTCGATGACCTGCAGCGCCATGCGGGGAGCGGCGACCTTGATCTGGGCGATCTCGGATTTGGCGTTCTTGGCCCCGGCCTCGTCCATCATCCAGGCGGCCTTGAGCACCAGAAGGCGGCACATCTCGATATTGGTGCGGGCGTCGGCCACCCGCTGTTCCCAGACGGAATGCTCGGCGATAGTCTTCTTGAAGGCCGTGCGGCTGAGCAGCCGGTCGACCATCAGCTCCAGCGCCCGCTCGGCCATGCCGATCACGCGCATGCAGTGGTGGATGCGGCCGGGGCCAAGGCGGCCCTGGGCGATCTCGAAGCCCCTGCCCTCGCCCGCGATCAGATTGGTGGCAGGCACGCGGACATTCTCCAGCACGACCTCGGCGTGGCCGATGGGCCGTTCGTCATAGCCGAACACACTCAGCATCCGCTCGACGCGGAACCCCGGCGTGTCGACGGGCACCAGAATCTGGCTCTGCTGCTGGTGAGTGGCCGCACCCGTGTCCGTCTTGCCCATCACGATGGTGATGGCGACGTTCGGATGGCCCATGTTGGTCGACCACCATTTGCGGCCGTTGATCACATAGTCGTCACCGTCGCGCTCGATCCGGGTCTGGATGTTGGTGGCATCGGACGAGGCGACCTCGGGCTCGGTCATCAGAAAGGCCGAGCGGATTTCACCGGCCATCAGCGGCTTGAGCCATTGGGCCTGCTGCTCGGCGTTTCCGTACATATGGAGAACCTCCATATTGCCGGTGTCGGGCGCGGCGCAGTTGAACACCTCGGCCGACCAGAGGCGTCGGCCCATCAACTCGGCGAGGGGCGCATACTCCAGATTGGTCAGACCGGCGCCGTGCTCTCCGGGCAGGAACATGTTCCAGAGGCCGGCAGCGCGCGCCTCGGCCTTCAGCTCCTCCATCACCGCCGGCTGGACGGTATGGTCGGCGTGGACCTGGGCGCGGTACTCGGCCTCGCGCGGCACGACCCGCTCTTCCATGAAGCGGGCCAGACGGTCCTGCCAATGCAGGGCGCGGTCGGAGTGGCGGAAATGCATGGCGGGTGTCCCCTGTTTTCCCTCCCTGTCCAGGGAGGGACGGCGAGGCGGAGCCGAGCCCGGGTGGGGCAGGTAACGACCGGAACTGACGACCCCACCCGGATCGCTGCGCGATCCTCCCTCCCCCCGAAAGGGGAGGGAAAGCTTCAAATCAGCGCTTCAGCAGCGGGGCCAGCTTCTGGGCGATCATCATGTCGCCCGCGATCTTCAGCTTGCCCTGCATGAAGGCCATCATCGGATCCAGCTGGCCGTTGGACAGGGCCATGAAGTCGTCCCAGCTCATGGAGACGGTGGCGTCGGCCGGCTTGTCCTCATTGGTCACAGAGTTCGGGACCGAGGCGCCGTCGATGTAGATCTTGCCGGTCTCGCCCAGGTCGATCTTCACGGTCTTGCCCAGACCGGAGTTGTCGCCCACGGCGCCGCGGATGTGGTCGGTGACGGTTGCCAGATCGGCCATGAGCGTCTCTCCCTGATTGGAAAACTTGGATGAGAGGGCCTAGCGCGCGCGGGGGGCGGCGCCAAGGTCACGCCGGGTCAAGTTGCCGCCAGGCCCTCGGCCTCGTCGGCCTTCTTGCGGCGCATCTCGATCAGCCGCACGCACCAGATCGACACCTCGTAGAGGAGCACCAGCGGCACGGCGAGCATCAGCTGGCTGATCGGATCGGGCGGGGTGACGATCGCAGCGACGACCACCACGGCGACGATGGCGTAGCGCCGAGCCTCGCTCATCAGTTTCGAAGAAATGATGCCGGCGAGGCCCAGCAGCGTCATCACCACCGGCAGCTGGAAGCACAGGCCGAATGCCAGGATCAGCGCCGTGACGAGGTTCATATAGTCAGAAACCTTGGGCAGGAGCGCCGCCGAAACGCCCTGCTGGTCGATGCCCTGGCTCAGGGAGAACCACATGACGAAGGGCAGCATGACGAAATAGACCAGCGCCGCGCCGGTCAGGAACAGCACCGGCGAGGTGATCAGGAAGGGCAGAAAGGCCCCCTTCTCGTTGCGGTACAGGCCGGGCGCCACAAACCGCCACAGCTGGTAGGCAAGAACCGGAAACGCCACGATGATCGCGCCGAACCCGGCCAGTTTCATCTTGGTGAACAGGATTTCCAGAGGGGCCGTGTAGATCAGGTTGACCGTCTGCCCCTCGACCGTCGGAAGAGGCTTGAGGCCCGCCGTGCCGGCGATCAGGTCCCAGGGCGAGACATTGCTGTGCGAGCCCCCCCCCGCCGCCTCA
Source organism: Brevundimonas vancanneytii (assembly GCA_945874855.1). Taxonomy (GTDB): domain Bacteria; phylum Pseudomonadota; class Alphaproteobacteria; order Caulobacterales; family Caulobacteraceae; genus Brevundimonas; species Brevundimonas vancanneytii_A. The sequence goes on along the minus strand of CAMCIP010000074.1, from coordinate 3,470 downwards.
TGGAAGGCCGCCGCGGCGGCGAACGGCTTGACGAGGAAGACGTAGAGCGGCGCGGCGAAGGCGAAGCACAGGATGAAGCCGAGGATGAAGGCCACCACGCAGACAAGAAGGCGGCCGCGCAGCTCGATCAAGTGATCCATCAAGGGCGCGCGCGACGCCTCGATCTCGGCCTCGTCGCGGTCCTGGCGGCTCACAGATCCACCGCCCGGGTGCGCGCGACGCGGGGCTTGCCGGGCGCCTTGGCACCAGCCACGGCCCCGGACCCGGCCTGCCTGGAAGGCTCGGCGGCAGCCTTGGCACGTGTCTTTGGTGCGACCTCCTTGCCGGCCGTCCCCGTGGCTTTCGCCCTGGCGCGCGGCTTCACGGGCGAGGTCGCGGCCGCAACGGGCTCAACCGCCACGGCGGACGGGCCCGGGTCGGCGAACTCCTCAGGGCCGACCAGCAAAGGCGGGGAGGCGGGCGCCTCCACCGGACGGTTAAGGTCAGCGTTGATTTCGCGGAAGGTCGCCTCGGCCTCGGCACCCAGGGGAACCATCTGGGTGCGGCGAAGCGCCTCGACCTCTTTCCGCAGTTCGTCCAGTTCGGACTGGCGCGCCATCTCGTCGAAGCTGGCGCGGAAATCGTTGGCCATGGCGCGCGCGCGGGCCATGGCCTGGCCGAGCTTGCGCATCATCAGCGGCAGGTCCTTGGGACCGACCACGAGCAGGGCCACGACCCCGATCACGAGAATTTCAAAGCCGCCGATACCGGGGCCCAAGCCACCCATCCGTCAGGGTCTCCGACGTTCGTTGGGGGGCTAGCGCTTCAGCTCTTCTTTTTCCGCGTCGGTGCGCGGCAGGGCGCTGACCCCCTCGGACGGGCCGTCAGCCGTGCCCTTGCCGTCGTCCTTCAGCCCGTCCTTGAAGGCGCGGATGCCCTTGGCGGCGTCGCCCATCAGGCCCGACAGCTTGCCGCGCCCGCCGAACAGGAGGGCGATCACCACGATCACGATCGCCCAGTGCCAGATGCTCATCGCGCCCACGGCGTACTCTCCTCATGCGGACCGGTCGGTCAGCCCAATCTCTTAGCGCCGCATATAGGCGCTTCAGTGGCGCGACGCCAAGCGGACCTGTAGTCACCCGCCCCATGAGTCACGTCATCATCCACACCGACGGTGCCTGCAAGGGCAATCCCGGTCCCGGCGGCTGGGGCGCGGTCCTCCAGACGGGCGGGGGGCATGAAAAGGAGCTGTGGGGCGGCGAGCCGGCGACCACCAACAACCGCATGGAGCTGACCGCCGCCATCATGGCGCTGGAAGCCCTGACCCGCCCCTGCCGCGTCGATCTGCACACCGACAGCCGCTACGTCATGGACGGCATCACCAAATGGATCGGCCCGTGGAAGTCCCGCGGCTGGCTGACGGCGGACAGAAAGCCCGTCAAGAACGACGACCTGTGGAAACGTCTCGACGCCGCCCGCGCCCGGCACCAGGTGAAATGGCACTGGGTCAAGGGCCACGCGGGGCACGAGCTCAACGAGCGCGCCGACGCCCTGTCGAATCGCTGGATCGAGGACCGGCGGAGCTAGGCCGCCCGCACCTTCAGCGTCGCCCCCGACGCATCGGCCACGACCACGCTCTGACCCGGCAGCGGCGCCTCGCCGTCGATCTCCGCGGCCCACTCGGCACCGGAGACGAAGACCCGGCCGCGGCCGTCGACGAAGGGCTGGACGACCTGGGCGCGCTGACCGACCAGACGGGCGGTACGATCGTTCACGTCGGCGGCGTCGCCCGGATTGACGCGCTGGATCAGGCGGCGGGAAAGCAGGGTCGCGGCCGCCGTCAGCACGGCGAAGAGGCCAAGCTCCGCGCCCAGACCGAGACGCAGGCCCAGGGCGGTCAGGACCGCCACCGCGCCCGCGGCCACGGCCGGCCACAGCAGCCATTCACTGGAGATGGCCGCCTCGACGGCCAGAAGTGCCACACCCAGGGCCAGCCAGAACCACCAGGGCTGGCTGGCGTGCACGCTCAGGATCGCATCCATCAGATCACTCCGTCATGGGGACCGAGCCCGGCCGGCGCGGCGGGCGCGGCGGCGCGGGCGGGGTCGACCGCGGCGGGGCGGACGATCCGCCCGCCTGCTGCTGGCGTCCGGCCAGGTTCACCAGCTCGCCGATGCCGGCGATGGTGCCGACCAGGGCGCCCATCTCGGCCGGCACGATGACGGTCTTGGCCGTGGGATTGCGGGCCAGTTCGCCGAACGCCTCGACGTATTTCTGGGCCACGAAGTAGTTGATGGCGTTGACGTCGCCGCGGGCGATGGCCTCGGACACCATGGCGGTGGCGCGGGCCTCGGCCTCGGCCTCGCGCTCACGGGCCTCGGCGTCGCGGAAGGCGGCCTCCTTGCGGCCCTCGGCCTGGAGGATGGCGGCCTGTTTGGCGCCCTCGGCGCGGGCGATGGCGGCCTGCTTCTCACCCTCGGCCTCGGTGATGACGGCGCGGCGCTCGCGCTCGGCCTTCATCTGGCGGGCCATGGCGTTGGTGATGTCGACCGGCGGAGTCAGGTCCTTGATTTCGATCCGGTTGACCTTGACGCCCCAGGGCTCGGTCGCCGCGTCGATCACGGTCAGCAGGCGCGAGTTGATATTGTCGCGCTGGAACAGCACCTCATCGAGGTCCATCGAGCCGACCACGGTCCGCAGATTGGTCGAGCACAGCTGGGTGATGGCATAGGGCAGGTCCTCGACGCGATAGGCGGCGGCCGAGGCGCTCATCACCTGGATGAAGACGATGGCGTCGACCTTCACCATCGCGTTGTCCTTGGTGATGACCTCCTGCTGGGGCACGTCCAGGACCTGCTCCATCATGTTCATGCGCCGGCCGATCCGCTCCACGAAGGGCGTCAGCAGGCTGATACCGGGGGCCAGGGTGCGGGTGTATTTCCCGAATCGTTCGACGGTGAACTCGCGCCCTTGCGGCACGATCTTGACGACGCTGAACAGCAGTATGATCGCGAAAACGACCAGCACGATCGCGAACAGATTGGGCAGATCCATCTGGGTCCTCCTTGAGGACTGCAGGCTACGACGCGCGGGGCCCGGCTGCCACCGAAACCGGACGCGACAGATTACATCGTCGTGAGAAAGCGTGCCGCGGCCAGGCGGATCACGCGCCGGGTCTCCTCCCAGTCCACACGGTCGCAGGCCTGATCAATCGGCAGGAAGACCGCTTCGGCGGCGTCGTCGCCGGGACGAGGCTCGCCCTCGCGCCAGCGGGCGGCGTAGTCGATCAGGACATAGTGGCGGTCGATCTCCGGAAACACGCCGTCCACGACGTCGACCAGGCCCAGGAGTTCGGCACGGACGCCCGTTTCCTCGAACAACTCGCGATGCGCGGTGTCCTGCATCCGCTCGCCGGGCTCGACCCGGCCGCCCGGAATGCTCCATTGCCCCGCCCGGGGTGCGCGGCCCCGACGGATCAGCAGGACCTGATC
>CAMCIP010000073.1 GCA_945874855.1 Brevundimonas vancanneytii | reverse complement strand
AGGGTCGCCATGACCGCTTCGCACCCCCCCCTGAAGGTCGGCGTCGCCGGCGCCGGCGTGATGGGCCGCAACCATGCGCGCGTCCTGGCCGACATCCGCGACTTCGCCCTGACCCATGTGTTCGACGCCGACGCCGCGACGGCCGAGGGCGTGGCGGCGGTCCATGGTGCGACCGGGGTGTCCGCGCTGGACGCCTTCGTCGGGGCCGGGCTGGACGCCGCCGTGGTGTCCACGCCCAACCGGACCCATGCCGACGTCGGCGTCGCCCTGCTGGAGCGGGGCGTCCATGTCCTGATCGAAAAGCCGATCGCCGCGACGGTGGCCGACGCCCGGCGCCTGATCGACGCGGCGGCCGCCAATGGCCGGGTGCTGATGGTCGGTCAGGTGGAACGGTTCAATCCGGCGGTCGAGGCGGTCAAGCGCGCCGTTGCGGACGAACAGATCATCTCGATCCAGATCACCCGCGTCGGCCCCTTTCCGCCGCGCATGGGCGAGGTCGGGGTGGTGATCGACCTGGCGGTCCACGACATCGACATCATCCGGCATCTGACGGACAGCGAGATCGTCGAGGTCCAGCCCCAGCTGGCGCGGACCCGGGCCGAGCGCGAGGACACGGCCCTGCTGCAGTTCCGCCTGGCCAACGGGGCCATCGCCCACATCACCACCAACTGGGTGACGCCCTACAAGACCCGCACCCTGCAGGTCGCCACGCCGAACAAATTCATCGTCGCCGACCTGATGACCCGTCAGGTCACGGAATATTTCGGCCAGCAGCCCGACGGCAGCTATTCGACCCGCGGCGTCATGAGCTGGCCCGCCGAGCCCCTGAAGAAGGAGCTCGAAGCCTTCGCCCACGCCATCCGCTCGGGCGAACCCCCGGCGGTCACCGGCGAGGACGGGCTGCGGAACCTCGAAGTGGCGTTGAGGTGCCTGGGGGAGTGAGGCCTAGGCCTCGATGTCCGCGTCCTTGCCTTCCCTGACCAGAAGGAAGCCGAGGACGGCCGTCATCACCGCCACCACCACCGGGTACCAGAGGCCCGCATAGATGTTGCCGGTCGCCGCCACGATGGCGAAGGCGGCCGTGGGCAGGAAGCCGCCGAACCAGCCGTTGCCGACGTGATAGGGCAGGGACATGGAGGTGTAGCGGATGCGGGTCGGGAACATCTCCACCAGCGCCGCCGCGATCGGGCCGTAGACCATGGTCACATACAGGACCAGGACGAACAGGATGGCGACGACCAGCGGCCGGTTCACCAGCGCGGGGTCGGCCCTGGCGGGATAGCCTGCGGCGATCAGCGCCCCGTTGAGGTCCGCCTCCCATGCCGCCCGTCGGGTCGCGAACTCGGCGCGGCTGATCGAGCCCGCAGCCACGGTCAACGGCTGGTCCTCGATGATGTCGGCGCGCAGGCCGTCGATCGTGGTGGACCCGATCCGCACCTGGGCCACGGCGCCAGCGGGGGCCGCCTCATTCGCATAGGGCACGCCCGCCTTGGCAAGCCACGTCTTGGCCAGATCGCAGGACCGGGTGAACCGGGTCTTGCCGACGGGATCGAACTGCACCGAACAGTCCGCCGGGTCGGCGATCACGGTGACGGGCGCGGCCCGGGCGGCCTCGGCGAGGCGCGGATTGGCTGCGTCGGTCAGGGCGTGGAACAGGGGAAAATAGGTGAGCGCCGCCAGCAGGCAGCCGGTCAGGATGATCGGCTTGCGCCCGACCCGGTCCGAGAGCCAGCCGAAGAAGATGAAGAAGGGCGTGGCCAGCAGCAGGGCCGCGGCGACCATCAGATTGACCTGGGCCGCGTCCACCTTGAGCGTCTTCTCGAGGAAGAACAGGGCGTAGAACTGGCCCGTGTACCAGACCACCGCCTGCCCGGCGGTCAGGCCCAGAAGGGCGATCAGCACCAGCTTCAGATTGGGCCAGCGGCCGAAGCTGTCCTTCAGCGGGGTGGACGAGCCGCGCCCCTCGGCCTTCATCCGCTTGAAAGCCGGGCTCTCGTCCAGCTTCAGCCGGATCCACAGGGACACCCCGAGCAGCAGGATCGAGACCAGGAAGGGAATGCGCCAGCCCCAGTCGGCGAAGGCCGCCTCTCCCAGCCACAGCCGGACGCCGAGGATGACCAGCAGGCTGAGCATCAGGCCGGCGGTGGCGGTGATCTGGATGAAGCTGGTGTAGAAGCCGCGCTTTCCGGGCGGCGCGTGCTCGGCCACATAGGTGGCGGCCCCGCCGTATTCCCCGCCCAGCGCCAGCCCCTGCAGCAGCCGCATGGCGACCAGCACGAGGGGCGCGGCCACGCCGATGGCGGCATAGGACGGCAGCAGGCCGACGACGAAGGTCGACAGCCCCATCAGCAGCATGGTCACCAGAAAGGTGTTCTTGCGCCCCCACAGGTCGCCCAGCCGCCCGAACACCACGGCTCCGAACGGCCTGACCGCAAACCCCGCAGCGAAGGCCATCAGGGCGAAGATGTAGCCCGTCGTCTCGTTCACGCCCGAGAAGAACTGGGCACTGATGATCGCCGCCAGCGAGCCGTAGAGGTAGAAGTCGTACCACTCGATCACCGTGCCGACCGACGAGGCCAGGATCACCAGCCGGTCGTCGCGGGGCACACCTTCGTCCTGCGTGGCTTCCGTCATGCGCTCGTCCCTCCCCGGACCCCCTGCGGACCGTCGCTCAGCCAACGACCTGCATCCCCAGCCATTCCGCGATCAGGGCGGGCTTGTCCGCCCCGTCGATCTCGACCGTCAGCTCGTGCTTCAGCAACCAGCGGCCGCCGCCCTTGTCGTCGGCGGCGAGCAGTTTGAAGCGGCCGCGGACCCGGGAGCCGGCGGGCACGGGGGCGAGGAAGCGGAGTTTGTCGAAGCCGTAGTTGACGCCCATCACCACCCCCTCCAGCGGCTTGACCGCATCATAGCTCATGGCCGAGGCGAGGCTGAGGGTCAGGAAGCCGTGGGCGATCGTACCGCCGAACGGCGTGGCCTTCGCCGCCTCGGGATCGACGTGGATGAACTGCTCGTCCTCGGTGATCCTCGCGAAGGCGTCGATCCGGGCCTGGTCGACCTCGAACCATTTCGAGACGCCGACCTCCTGGCCGATGAGGGATTGAAGCTCGCCGGGGTTGGTCATGGGACGAAACGCTCCTGGATGATGTCGGCGAACAGGCCGGGGTCGACGTTGCCGCCCGAAAGCACGATCGCGCTGGTGCGGTCGCGGGTCTCGACCTTGCCGGCGAGAAGGGCGGCGAGCGAGACGGCGCCGCCGGGCTCGACCACCAGCTTCAGGGTGCGGAAGGCGACGCGGACGGCCTCGGCCACCTCGGCGTCGGACACGGTCACGACCTCGCGCAGGCGGCGGTTGATGGGGAAGGTCAGCTCGCCCGGCCGATCGGTCATCAGGGCGTCGCAGATGGACGGCTTGTCGACCGGGGGATGGGTCATGCGCGCGCCGGCCGCCAGGGAGCGGCGGGTGTCGTCATAGGCGGCGGGCTCGACCCCGATCACGGGCACGTCGGGGGCAAGCGCGGCCAGGGTCAGGTTGATGCCGGCGATCAGGCCGCCGCCCGAGGTCCCGCACAGCAGCTGGTCGATCGGGGCGCCGATCTCTGCGGCCTGTTCGACGATCTCGAGGCCCGTCGTGCCCTGGCCCTCGATGACGAAGGGGTCGTCGAAGGGGCGGACCAGGACGCTGCCGCGGGTCCGGGCGATCTCCTCGCCGATGGCCTCGCGGCTCTCGCGATAGCGGTCGTAGCTGCGCACCTCGCCGCCGAAGGCGATGACGCCCTCGACCTTCACCCGGGGACTGTCGGCGGGCATGACGATGATGGCCGATGTGCCCATCCGCCGGGCCGCCGCGGCCACGGCCTGGGCATGGTTGCCCGAGGAATAGGCCACCACGCCGCGCTGAAGCTCCTCGGGCGTCAGCCGGCTGATCCGGTTCCAGGCGCCCCGGAACTTGAAGGCGCCTGCGTGCTGCAGGGTCTCGCATTTCAGCAGGACGCGCCCGCCGAGGCGGTCGTTCAGCGCCGGGCTCTCGACCAGGGGGGTGCGCACGGCGACGCCGGAAAGCTGACGGGCGGCGTCGCGGACGCCCTCGAAGGAGGCGGTGTGCATGGGGGCACTTAACCCGACCGCGACGCCGCGCGTAAGGTGCCGGGATGAGCAAACTGATCCTCGCCCTCGACCAGGGCACGACCTCGACCCGCGCCATCGCCTTCGAGACCGCGCCCGAGGGCGGGCTGCGCCCCGTCGGCGTCAGCCAGATCGCGCTGGCCCAGCATTTCCCGCAGTCCGGCTGGGTCGAGCATGATGCGGCGGAGATCTGGGACGCGGCGCTGCAGACCTGTCGGCAGGTGATCGCCGAGGCGGGCGGCGTGGAACGGTTCGCCGCGGTGGGCATCACCAATCAGCGCGAGACGGCGGTGATGTGGGACGCCGCGACCGGGGCACCGCTGCACCGGGCCATCGTCTGGCAGGACCGGCGCACCGCCGAGGTGACCGGCCGGCTGGCGGCGGCGGGGCACGAGCCCATGGTGCAGGCGGCGACCGGCCTGATCCTGGACCCCTATTTCAGCGCCTCCAAATACGCCTGGCTGCTGGACGCCGTGCCGGGCGCGCGGGCGCGGGCCGGGGCGGGCGAGGTCCGGCTGGGCACGATCGAGAGCTGGCTGATCTGGAAGCTGACGGGGGGCGCGGCTCATGTCACCGACGCGACGAATGCCAGCCGGACCTCGCTGATGGACCTGAGGACCCGGGCGTGGCGGGCGGACCTGTGCGCCCTGTTCGACGTGCCTGTGGCCGCCTTGCCGGAAATACGGGGCTGCGCCGACCTGTTGGGGACCTGCGAACCGGCGGCGCTGGGCGCGGCCCTGCCGATCCACGGGGCGGCGGGCGATCAGCAGGCGGCTCTGGTGGGACACGGGGCGCTGCGGCCCGGCGAGGCCAAGATCACCTATGGCACGGGGGCCTTTCTGGTCGCCAACGTCGGGGATGCGCCCGTGGCCTCGACCAATCGGCTGCTGGGCACGCTGGGCTATGACGCACAGGGCCAGGTCGCCTGGGCGCTGGAGGGGTCGATCTTCTCGGCGGGCTCGGCGATCCAGTGGCTGAGGGACGGGCTGGGGCTGATCGACGACAGCAGCCAGTCCGAGGCCATGGCGCGCGGGCTGGACGACAATGGCGGCGTCTATCTGGTGCCCGGATTCACCGGCCTGGGGGCGCCGTGGTGGGACCCGGACGTGCGCGGGGCCGTGGTCGGCCTGACCCGGGATTCCGGGCCGGCCCATTTCGTGCGGGCGGCGCTGGAGAGCCTGGCCTATCAGACCCGCGACCTGCTGGACGCGCTGGAGAAGGACGGCGCGCCCCGGCCGGCGGTGCTGAAGGTCGACGGCGGGGTCACGGCCAATGCCTGGGCCATGCAGGTCGTCGCCGACGTCTGCGAGGTGACGGTCGAGCGGCCGGCCTTTCAGGAGATGACGGCGCTCGGCGCGGCCAAGCTGGCGGCGCTGGGGATCGGCCTGATCGGCGATCTGGAGGACCATCCCGTCGAGGCGCCGACGCGCTGGACGCCGCGGATGGAGGCCGAAGCGCGCGAACGGCTGCTGAAGGGCTGGCGCGCGGCGGTGAAGGCCGCCATCGTCGCCGTGCCATGACCGACCCAACCCAGGACCCCCAGGCCTCCTTCTCCGGCACGCGCGAGGTCGATCCGCGCCATGCGCTGGACGCCGCCGCCCTGGACGCCTGGATGCAGGCGAATGTGGCCGACTATGCCGGGCCGCTGACGATCCGCCAGTTCAAGGGCGGCCAGTCCAATCCGACCTATGAGCTGGTGACGCCCGGCCGGGCCTATGTCCTGCGCCGCAAGCCGCCCGGCCTGCTGCTGGCCAGCGCCCATGCGGTGGACCGCGAGTTCACCGTCATCTCGGCCCTGCATGCCCAGGGCTTCCCGGTCGCCCGGCCCCATGCCCTGTGCACCGACGACGGCGTGGTCGGCTCGATGTTCTACGTCATGGAGAAGGTCGAGGGGCGGGTCCTGTGGGACCTGAAACTGCCCGGCCTGAGCCCCGAGGAGCGCCGGGCCATCTATGAGGCCCAGACGGACGCCCTGGCGCGGCTGCACGCCTTCGACCCCGTCGCCATCGGGCTGGAGCACTATGGCCGGCCCGGCAACTATTTCGAGCGTCAGGTCGGGCGCTGGACCAAACAGTACCGGGCGTCGGAGATCGACCCCATCCCGGCCATGGACCGGCTGATCGACTTCCTGCCGGCGGGCCTGCCACCGCAGGGGCCGACGCGGATCGTGCATGGCGACTTCCGGCTGGACAACATGATCCTCGCCCCCGACGGACCGCAGGTGCGGGCGGTGCTGGACTGGGAGTTGTCGACGCTGGGCGATCCGCTGGCCGACCTCTCCTATCTGCTGATCGCCTGGGTCATTCCGGCGACCCAGAGGAACGGGCTGGCCGGGGCCGATCTGGTCGCCCTGGGCATTCCCTCGGTGGAGGAGACGGTGGCCCGCTATGCCGCCACGGCCGGGGTGGCGCCGCCCGAGGGGCTGGACTGGCTGTTCGCCTACAATCTGTTCCGGCTGGCGGCCATCTGCCAAGGCATCGCCGGCCGGGTGCGCGACGGCACCGCCGCCAGCGCCCATGCGAAGTCCATGGCCGCGCAGGTGCCGATGCTTGCCGAGGCGGCGTGGAGTTTTGCGCGGAAGGCGGGGGCGTGAGGGATAGGGCTCAGGGCTCAGGGCTCAGGGCTCAGGGCTTAGGCAGGATTGAACTGCATCGCCCCTAAGCCCTACTCGCCAAGCCCCAAGCCCTCACTTCACGGTGCCCCCACCAGCGTGAACGCCGCCCAGTAGGCCGGATGGCGCCAGCGGGGTTCGGCCCGGACCGCAAGAGAGGCGGTGCGCAGGGCGCGGGCGCGGGCGGCGGGGTCGCCGCTCTCGGCACCTTCCAGGGTGCGGAAGGTGCCGGTGACCAGGGCCGTGGTGGCCCGGTCCGAGACGGCCCAGTGCGACACGAGCAGGCCTCGGGCCCCGGCAAAGAAGAAGGCGCGGGCGAGGCCCGAGAGGCCCTCTGCTCCCGGGCGGCCGTCCGGGGCGGCGGTGTTGCAGGCCGACAGAACGACCAGATCGGCGCCCAGCCTGAGCCCCGCCGCCTCGGACGCCGTCAGATAGCCGTCGTCGGCCTCGGACGCCTCGGCCGGCGGGGTCAGGACCAGACCGGGCTCGGTCAGCGACGAACCGGCCATCAGGCCGTGGGTCGAAAAGACCACGAAGCGGGCCCGGGACAGGGCCCCGGCGTCGGTGGTGCGCACGGCCGTCTCGGTCGCCGCCGCGCCGAGACGCACCAGCCCCCGGGGATAGAGGCCGGCCAAGGCCTCCAGCTCGGCGCGGGAGCCGGGCAGGGCCGGCAGGGCGCGCAGCTTGGCCGGATCGGCCAGGACACCGTCGCCGCGCACGGCGTCAGCGTCGGCCGGGGCGCCGCGGGCACCGTCGGCCGCCGCGCCGGTCAGGCTGGGCGCGCCGAAGGCCACCAGCGGCAGGCCGGGGCCGGTCGGACGGGCGGAGGCCGGGGCTGGCCCGGCCGGACAGCCGGGATGGCGCGCGGCCCCGACCGTCAGCCAGCAGCGCAGGGCCTTGAGGCTGGAGGCCGCGGGCAGGCCGGCGAGGGCATAGCGGTCGATCAGCCAGCCGCCGTCGTCCGGCCCGCCAGCGGGCGCGGTGGACAGCAGGGCCAGCGGCAGACCGGTCAGGGGGCCGGAGACCACCGAGATCAGGGTGGTCTTGCCCGCAAAGGCCGCCTCGACCGGGGCGATCAGGGCGGCATAGAGCCGGTGCGCCTCGGCCCGGTCAAAGGCGGCGGCGGGGCGGCCGGCATAGATCATCGGATCGATCGTCGGGTCCCCGTCGCGGCGCGCGCCCGTGGCGGTCAGGGCGGCGCGCAGGCGGCCGACCGACCGCACCATCTCGGCCTCGCCCAGATCGGCGGCGCGGGCCCAGACCACCTTGTCGCGCGACACGCCCCAGACATAGGTCGCCTCGGGATTGACCAGCACCAGCAGCAGCCCCTCGTCGGGGTTCAGCAGGGCCTGGGCCTCGGCCACCGACAGGGCGGCGGGGGCGATCAGTTCGCCATAGGCAGGGAAGCGGGCGGCGATCTCGGCATCGACCACGGTCAGGCCGTCCAGCGCGGCCTCATAGGCCAGGGTCAGTTCGGCCCGGCGAAGCAGGGCCTCCTCGCCGTCCACGCCATACAGGGCGGCCAGTTCGCGCTCACGGCCGTCGCGGTCGGCCAGCAGACGCTCGCGGCGTTCGGCCAAAGCCCCCAGGGCATCGTCGCCCTGGGCGAAGCGGGCGGAGACGCGGGCCAGGGCGTCGGCGGCGTCGGAGGCCATGGCCCACTGGGCCGCCTCGAAGGCCTCGGCGCGCAGGGCGTCGGGCGAGTCCGGGTCCTGGGTCGCGGCGGGGCCGCCGACCAGGGCCAGCAGGGCCACCGCCGCCCCGAGCCATTTCAGCGCCCCGCGCACCGCCGGCCTCAGTTGCTGAGGATCTGGACGCGGGTCCAGATCTCGCCGCGGTTGACCACCTCGATGCGCACCTCGCCATTGCGGGGCCGAACGGTGCAGACGGGATAGTGGTCGCCGAACCCGCCCTGGCACAGCATGCGGCCGGCCGAATCCCTGACCGAGAGATCGAGCGCCGTGTCGCCGTCGCCGATGGCGGCCACGCGCAGGATCTCGCCGGGCCGGGCGCGGACGTCGAAGCCGTGCACCTCGCGCGCCCGCAGCGTCTTGACCGTGGCGATGGGGCCGTCGCCATAGGGGGAGGATTCCACGCCGCGCAGGGGATCCTGACGCACGAAGTCGACGGCGGCGCGATAGGCGGGATCGTCGCCGGCCATCTCCAGCGCCTCGTCCAGCAGGGCGTCGGCGGTGAAGAAGGGCTGGGCCTCGCCGTCGCGGCGCACCGGCACCTCGCCCACCATCCGAGCGGCCAGGATCAGGGCGCCGGGGTCGTCGCGTTCCCGGCCCCAGTCGGCGACCTGGGCGGCGGTGGCCAGGCGGGCCACGCCGCGCGCCGCGGGCGGCTCGGCGTCGGCCTGCTGCGCGGCGTCCTGGGCCAACACGCCGGTTGCCGCCGCCAGCTGAAGGCCGACGGCCAGGGCCAGGCCCGCGCCTCTATGGATCATGCCGCACTCCCGGTCCTCGAACACGCATCATGACCGGCATGGGCCGTGAGGCAACCGGGCGCTCCCGACGAAAGCTGATTTCGGGACGCGCGACCCGTCAGCGCAGGGCGGCGGCCAGGATGACGCGGTCGGCGCGGGACTGCACCAGCACCGCCACGCCGTCGCCCGCCGCCAGGTCGTCGGGCAGGTCATAGAGGCCGGGCCGGCCGGTCCAGGGCCCGAGCGGCGCAACACGGCGCACCACATTGACCTGACGCACCGTCTTGCCGCGGTTGTCGCCGCGGTCGACGCGCACGGTCTGGACGCCGGGTGTGAAGATCACGGCCACGACCTCGGCCCCGCCCTCGGGCGCTTCGCCGCGGCCCACGCCGATGCGGGCGCCGGCGTCGCGGAAGGCCATGTCGGGCGGCCAGACGCGGCGACGGGTCTCCTCGGCCACGGCGAGGTCCAGGGCCCCGGCGACCGCGGGGACGGTGCGCCGCCCGTCGACGATGACCTGGGGCGTGGAGGGGGCGCGCAGGCGCAGGGCCTCGACATAGTCGCGCTGGCGGGCGCTGAAGGCGGGGCGGGCCAGGGTGTCCTTCCAGCCCTGCCAGTCCCAGTAGTCGACCGGCCAGGTCAGCAGGATGACGCCGGGCCGGTCGGCCAGGGGCTCGACCAGGCCGTTGGCCTCCGGACAGCCGGCGCAGCCCTGGGCGGTGAACAGTTCGACGACGACGGGTTCGACGGCCCCGACGGCACGGGCCACGCCGCCGCCGGTCTGGGCCGAGGTGGTCGCCACGCCCAGGGCGAGCGCGGCCGCCACGGCCGCCATGGTGAAGCCCCCGATCTTCATGGCCCCGACCCTAGCGCGCCGCGGGCGAACGGCGACGCTCATTTTCGCGTGAGCGGGGCGTGAGCCTGTGGATCGAACAGGGCTCCCTCTCCCGGCGGGAGAGGGAGCGATGAAGGTCAATCCATCAGCTGCTGGGCCAGATAGACATAGTGGCGGGCCCAGCGGCGGGCGTTGGCGACCGGGTCGGCGTCGTTGGAGTGGCCGCCGGCCGTGTCCTCGAA
>CAMCIP010000072.1 GCA_945874855.1 Brevundimonas vancanneytii | reverse complement strand
AGCAGGGCGTGGGCCTCGATGGCGCGGCGGAAGGCGGCTTCGCTGCCCCCGGGCAGGTCGGGGCGCGCCGCCTTGACCGCGCGGCGGAAGGCGGCGGTCAGGGCCTCGCCATGCGCAGGGCCGTCCAGGCCCAGGGCGGTCCGGGCCTCGGCGACGGTCAGGGACGGGGAGGTGGGGCCACGCATCTGCGACAAAGGCCCCGATCAGGGTCAATGCCGGGTTAACTCTGCCGCACTTCCGGCCGACGCCGCGTCGCGCTATCGCAGCGCCATGACCGCTCCCGTGATCCCGCCCAGTCCGTCGCGCGAGGAGTATGCGCGCGACTATGCCGCCGCCCTGGCCGCCAATGGCGACGAGACGATCTTCGCACGGGCCGAGCCGATCGGCCTCTTCGTCGACTGGCTGGGCGACGCCCGGGCGCATGAGGTGAACGATCCCAACGCCATGGCCCTGTCGACCGTGGACGCCCACGGGGCGCCGGATGCGCGGATGGTGCTGCTCAAGGACGTCGATGCCCGGGGCTTCACCTTCTATTCCAATGCCGAAAGCACCAAGGGCGGCCAGCTGGAAGGGCGGCCCGTGGCGGCCCTGCTGTTTCACTGGAAGTCGCTGCGTCGTCAGGTCCGGGTGCGGGGCGCTGTCGAGCCGGTGACAGCGGCCGAGGCCGACGCCTATTTCGCCAGTCGGGCGCGCGAGAGCCGGATCGGGGCCTGGGCCTCTGACCAGTCCCGTCCCCTGGCCGACCGGGCGGCACTGGAGGCCGCCGTGGCGCGCGAGACGGCGCGGTTCGGCGAGGGAGAGGTGCCGCGCCCGACGCACTGGACCGGCTGGCGGGTCGTGCCTACTGCCGTGGAGTTCTGGCGCGATCGCCCCTTTCGCCTGCACGACCGCCTGCGCTTCGACCGCGCCGGCGACGGCTGGACGCGGACCCGGCTTCAGCCCTGAGCCGGCGGCCCCCAGCGGGCGAGGAAGGTGTCCACGGCGTCCGCGACGATCTGGGCGTTGGTGCGCTTCACCTGAACCTCGTCCCCCGTCACCAGGGGCACGAAGAAGAGGGGGTGCTCCACCATGCCGAGGAAGGCGCCGGCGGCGCGGGACGGGTGATCGACGGGGCCCAGTTCGCCGCGATCGCGCAAGGCCTTGATGAGGCCGATCAGCGTGCCCCCGAACTCCCGCTGTCCGAGCTTGAAGAAGCCCAGGGCCACGGCCTGGAACCGGGGGCGTTCTGCCATGACCAGTCGGAAGACGGACCTCACGAAGGGGTCGCTCATGAAGGTCGCATAGGCTTCGCCGAAACTGGTCAGCTGGGCGCGGGCGTCGCCGTCGATGGCGCGGACCCCGGCCATCTGGCGGGCGAAGTCCTCGGCGGCGTCGTCGATGACGGCGGTGAACAGGTCGTCCTTGCCGCTGAACAGGGCGTACAGCGTCGCCGTAGACACGCCCGCCCGTCGCGCGATGGGCTCGATCCGGGTGTCAGCGAAGCCCTTGGAAACGAAGTCGGACCGGGCGGCCCGCAGGATCGCCTGTCGCTTTGGGTCCGGGCCGGTGGAGCCGGAGGAGGGGCCGTGCATCAATGGGTCGCCAGCATCGTCTTCACCCGACGCCAGGAGCGGCGAGGGCCATCGGGAAACGACGTTAGGTCGGTTCGGTCCCGGCGAGAAGGGGGCGCACCCGTGGATGGGTCAGGACCGGGGCGGCAAGGCGCAGAACCGCCTCCGGATCCTCGAGCCGCACCGCCGCGGTGGCGTCGGCAACGATGAAGTCCGCCGCCGTGCGCGAGGGCTCGGTGAACCGCTCGTGGCCGGGTCGCACAGTCGCCAGATACTGGTCGATCACCGACTGGGCGCTGCGCCCCCGCGACGCTTGGTCGCGCAGCAGGCGCCGGATGAACCGGATGTCGGCCGGGGTGTCGACGAAGACCTTGAGGTCGAACAGCGCCGCCAGCTCCGGCGTGCAGAGGACATGCGCCCCCTCCACAATGACGGCCGGGCTGGGACCAACGTCGCGGCCGACCGGTTCCCGGCCATGGGTGATCAGCGAATAGATCGGGGCGGTGATGGCGCGTCCCGCCTTCAGCGCCGTCAGGTGCGCGATCAGCAGATCGTGGTCGCGCGCCGCCACGTCGTCGAAGTCGAACCGTGCCGGATCGAAGCCGGGCAGGGCGGCGGCGTCGACGTAGTAGTCGTCCTCGCGCAGCAGGGTGGCGGTCGAGGCCCCGAGCGCGGCGATCAGGGCCTCGGCCAGGGTGCTCTTGCCCGAGCCGGAGCCACCGGTGATCGCGATCAGAAGGGTCATGCGGCCTTCTAGGGCGGGGCGCGCCGCCGCCGCAACCAGCGCGATCGTGACCCCGCGTCACGTTGCCTATTGCCCGTCGCGCCGATAGCGTGCGGCCACGCCGCGATCAGACGGACGACAAGGGGACGACGCATGCTGGGTTTGATGCAGGACTGGCCGCTGACGGTCGACAAGATCCTGGACCACGCCAAAAACTGGCACCCCCACCGCGAGGTGGTGACGCGCTCGGTCGAGGGGCCGATCGTCCGCACGACCTATGGGGAGATCCATGGGCGGGCGAAGCGGGTGTCGAAGGTGCTGCTGGACTGGGGGATCAAGCCCGGCGACCGGGTCGCCACCCTGGCCTGGAACACCGCGCGCCACATCGAGACCTGGTACGGCATCATGGGCATTGGCGCGGTCTGCCACACCCTGAACCCGCGCCTGTTCCCGGAACAGCTCGGCTACATCATCAACCACGCCGAAGACAAAATCATCTTCGTCGACATGACCTTCATCCCCCTGCTCGAGGCCATCCTGCCCCACTGTCCGTCGGTGGAGCGGGTGGTGGTGATGACCGACGAAATGACCATGCCGGCGACGAAGCTGCCGCAGGCGGAATGCTATGAGCAGCTGCTGTCCGGCGCGTCGGAGGACGTGACCTGGGGCGGGTTCGATGAAAAGACCGCCTGCGGCCTGTGCTACACCTCGGGCACGACCGGAAACCCCAAGGGGGTGCTGTACTCGCACCGGTCCAACTTCATCCATACGCTGCTGGGCATGCAGGCGACGGTGCTGGGCCCGTCGCCCAAGGAGACCATCCTGCCGGTCGTGCCGATGTTCCATGCCAACGCCTGGGGCATCGCCTTCGCCGCGCCCGCCTCGGGGGCCAAGCTGGTCATGCCCGGCGCGCGCATGGACGGCGAGGCCATCTATGAACTGCTCGAGAGCGAGTCCGTCACCTTCTCCGCCGCCGTGCCGACGGTCTGGCAGGGGCTGCTGGCCCATATGCGCGAGAAGGGGCTGAAGCTGTCCACGGTGAAGCGGGTGCTGATCGGCGGCTCGGCCGTGCCCGAGAGCCTGATCCGCGCCTTCAACGACGAGTTTGACGTCGAGGTGCTGCAGGGCTGGGGCATGACCGAGACCTCGCCCATCGGCACCCTGTCCAACCTGCCGCCGGAACTGCTGGCCCTGCCCTATGACGAGCAGCTCAAATTCCGCATCAAACAGGGTGTGCCGCCGCTGGGCGTGGAACTGAAGCTGAAGAACTACGCCGGCCAGGAGATGCCGCACGACGGCACGACCTACGGCCGCCTGCTGGTGCGCGGTCCGACCATCTCGGGCGCCTATTTCAAGGGCGAGGGCGGCGAGATCCTGGACAATGAGGGCTTCTTCGACACCGGCGACGTGGCCACGATCGACACCCATGGTTTCATGCAGATCACCGATCGCGCCAAGGATGTGATCAAGTCCGGCGGCGAATGGATCAGCTCCATCGAGATCGAGAACCTGGCGGTCGGCCATCCCAAGGTCGAGCTGGCCGCCGTGATCGGCGCGGCCCATCCCAAGTGGGACGAACGGCCGGTGCTCGTGCTCAAGCTCAAGCCCGGCGAGAGCCAGGACAAGCAGGAGCATCTGGACTTCCTGGTCGGCAAGATCGCCAAATGGTGGATGCCCGACGATGTGGTCTTCGTGGACGACATCCCGCTGGGGGCCACCGGCAAGATCGACAAGAAGCTCGTGCGCGAGCGGCTGAAGGACTATCGCCTGCCGACCGCCGACCAGCCGCAGGGCTGAGGCGTGGCGCGCCGCAGTCAGGACCTGACCGGGACGGCCTGGCTGATCGCCGGCGCCGCCTCGTCGGGGCTGACGCTTTTCGTGGCGGCCCTGGGCACCCGCGCCGGGCTGTGGGACGCCGGGATCGGGCTGGACCTGCTGACGTTCCGCGTCGTGCCGGCATTGGTGGTCGTGGGCCTGGTCTGCGCCCTGGTGCTGGCCGTCCGGGCGGCGCGGCGGCCGAAGACGCTCGGCGTCGTGGCCGCCCTGGCCTTTCTGGCCGTGGGCGGGGTCGCCGCGGGGCTGGCACTCCGCTGGTCCGACTTTCAGGGCGCCGGCATCTGGGACGTGACCAGCGACGCCGGGGATCCGCCGGGCTTTTCCCGCCTGCTGGCCGACCGCAGGACGCGGGGAGGGGCGGCCGCCGCCTCTGCCCCCACGGGCCCGGACGTCTGTCCCGGCGCGGCCTTCGCCCCGACGCAGGTGGCCCCTGAGACGGCGGCACGGGCGCTGGAGGAGGCCGGGTTCACCGTGATCGGCGCCGCCCCCTTCCGGGTCGAGGGCGAGCGGCGCGGCTTCTGGTTCGGTCTCGGGCATGACGCCGTCGTCCGCATCCGGCCGGGGCGCACCGACGTTCGGGTCACCGCTCGCACCGCCCGCGCCCAGGGCGACGAGGCCTGCCGTCTGGCCGCGGCCGTCGCCCGGGGTCTGGCGGCTGATCAGCCGGCGGGCGAATAGACTCCGTCCAGGGTGGCGCCGTGTCCGGCCTGCGCCCGACCGGCCTCGACCAGCGCGATCAGGTGGGCCCACACCGACAGCGACGCCGCCGGCCAGAGCCGCGCATCCACCGTCGCATAGAGATGCGGCACGATCTCCGAAATGCGGCGGTCGCCCGCCGCGAGCCGGGCCAGAATCTGGGCGTCGCGGGCCAACCGGTGTTCGCGATAGGCCCCGAGAAAGGGCGCAGGGTCTTCGATCGGCGCGCCATGGGTCGGGAACAGGCGGTTGAACCGCCGGGCGATCACCTTGTCCAGACTGGCCATATAGGCCGCCATGTCACCGTCCGGCGGAGCCACGACTGTGGTCGACCAGCCCATGACATGGTCCCCGCAGAACAGGGCGTTCTCCTCGTGCAGGGAGAAGGACAGGTGATCGGAGGCGTGCCCCGGCGTGGCAAGGGTCTCCAGCGTCCAGCCGTCGCCGGCGATCACCTCGCCGTCCTCCAGTATCCGGTCCGGCACGAAGGTCTCGTCGTCGCCCTCCTCGACGCCGGAGGCATGGACGGTGCGGGCCGGAGGGCGGGCGGCTGACACCGGCGCGCTGACCGCCCGGGCGAAGGCCTGCGCCAGCGCGGCGTGGTCTCGGTGCGAATGGGTCACCAGCACATGGCTGACCCGGCGGCCGGCCACGGCGGCCACAAGGGCGGCCAGGTGGTCGTCGTCGGCCGGACCGGGGTCGATCACCGCCAGTGACGCACCGGCCGCCGCGTCGCCGATCAGATAGGTCCCTGTGCCGGTGAAGGTGAAGGGTCCGGGGTTGCGGGCCGTCACCCGCCCGATCCGGGGCGTGACCCGGACCAGCTGGCCCCAGGCCGGATCAAGGTCGCGCACGAAAGGGATCATGCCCCGCCGCCCTGGCCCGGGCCTTGCCCCCACGAGGGGTGAATCACCCACGGAACCCCGGTCATGGCCGCCACACTCGCCCTGAATGTCTCAAATCGGCTCCTGACGGTCGCCGCCGCCCTGATTTGCCTCATGGCGGCACAGTTGGCGACCGCATCGTGCACGCCCGAGCCCGTCCCCTATGCCACGCGGGTCGCCATCTCGAGGTAAGGGCGAATCCGCCGGTCCCGCCGGGTCGCGCGACCGGTGAATTGCGGCCGACACACGTCGAACACGGGGCAGACGGCGATCACTGATCGGCGAAAACCGTCCAACACAGGAAGAAATATATCTCAATTTCAATGACTTGAAAGGGTGTGGCTCGATTGCGACATTGCGGCGACGATTGGGTTACGGGGCCGTAATTGTCGTGCCCAAATCCGCGCCCTGATCTAGTTTGAGGCTAATCTGCGTGCATTGGGGCCCGTGGATCTTGAATGCCGTTGCGCCGAGGGGCCCGTCACCGGGAAGCGTCGCGTCGGCCTTAGGAGGATTACTCTTGAAGACCCAGACCATTCGGCAGCGTCTGCTGCATTCGACGATAATCGGCGGGACGGCGCTCATGGCGCTGGTCGCGGTTCCGGCCGCCGCCGTACTGGTGGCGCCGACCCAGGCCGTCGCCCAGAACCTGGTGCAGGGCGCCATCGCCGGCTCCGTCGAAAGCCAGAGCGGCACGCCGGTGGCTGGCGCGACTGTGACCCTGCGCTCGGTGAGCCAGGGCTTCAGCCGTACCTACACGACCGACGCGCTCGGCAGCTTCCGCGCCGTGGCCCTGCCGCAGGGCCAGTATGAGGCCACCGTGACCTCGGCCGGCAACGAGACCCTGTCCGAGACCGTCTCGGTCGGCGCCGGCGGCACGACCTCGCTGGTCTTCACCGTCGGCCGCGTCGGCGGCGTCGACACCTCGGGCGCCACCGCCGTTGACGACATCGTCGTGGTCGGCGTGCGTCAGTCGGTTTCGGCCTTCGATGCCACCACCACCGGCCTGACGGTCAACGTGGAAGAACTGTCGCGCAACGTCCCGATCGCGCGCGACGCCAACGCCGTGGCCCTGCTGGCCCCGGGCGTGACCGCCTCGGATGGTGCCTTCGGCAACATCCCGACCATCGGCGGCGCCTCGGCCGGTGAGAACACCTATTTCATCAACGGCCTGAACATCACCAAGTTCCGGGACTTCACCGGCTCGTCGATCGTGCCGTTCGAGTTCTACCAGACCCTGGAAACCAAGACCGGCGGCTATTCGGCCGAGTTCGGCCGCGGCACCGGTGGCGTGCTGAACGGCACGACCAAGTCGGGCGGCAATGAGTGGGAATTCGGACTGACCGCCTACTGGTCGCCGGACAGCCTGCGTTCGGACTCGCCGGACACCTATCTGGCCCAGAACCGCTTCGACGAAGTCGAGTCGACCGACTTCATCTTCGACTTCGGTGGGCCGATCATCCGCGACCGTCTGTTCGTCTTCGGCCTGTATAACTTCCGCGATCGTGAGGCGACCAACATCGGCGTCACGACGACCGATCCGGACTTCGGCGCCGGCTCGAACGGCACCCTGGTGACCTCGGATGATCCGTTCTACGGCATCAAGCTGGACTATCTGATCACCGACGACCACCGCGTGGAGCTGACCTACTTCTCCGACGAGCAGGAGCAGCAGACCCGGAACATCTTCGTCAACGGCAGCGGCGACATCATCGGCGAAAAGACGCCGTCGACGTTCAAGTTCGGCGGTTCCAACTGGGTTGCGCGTTACACCGGCATCTGGACCGACTGGCTGACGACCTCGATCTCCTATGGCGTCAACGAGTACAATGAGTACGCCTTCTCGCCCGGCGACGCCGGTGCCCTGATCACCGACCAGCTGCCGGGCTTCCCGCGCCGCGGTATCTGGGGCGTGGGCCAGCCGTCGACCAACGAGGACGAGCGCACCGTTCTGCGCGCCGACGTCGACATCTACGCCGACTTCCTCGGTGCCCACCACTTCCGGATCGGCATCGACCAGGAGAAGCTGGAAGCCAGCCAGCAGCTCGACTATTCGGGCTCGGGCTACAACTACTGCCGTCCGGCCGCGGCCGGCGGCACGACGGCCGGCCCGTTCGTGCCGATCTCGACCTCGGTGAACTGCACGGGCGACCGCACCGGCGGCCTGTGGTTCCGCTATCAGACCCTGTTCACCGCCGGGACCATTCCGGCGGGCCGCACGGATCTGATCGGCAGCCCGCGTCGGGTCCGCATCCGCGCCTATGACAACGACGGCGCCTGGTCGTCGACGCAGAACGCCTACTACATCCAGGACAGCTGGGAGGTCACCGACCGCCTGACCCTGAACCTGGGCCTGCGCAACGAAGGCTTCGAGAACGAGAACGTCGCCGGGGTCGCCTTCGTCGACCTGCAGAACCAGTGGGCCCCGCGTCTGGGCGCCACCTATGACGTCTTCGGCGACGGCGAGGCCAAGCTGTTCGGCTTCTACGGCCGCTACTTCCTGCCGGTCGCGGTGAACACCAACCAGCGTCTGGCTGGCCGCGAGTTCTTCATCCAGGACACCTGGAACCTGAACGTCACCGGCGGTCCGAACGACGTGAACCGCGACGGCATCCACGACACGACGGACGAGCCGATCCTCGGCACCTTCGTGTCGGGCGCCAACTTCGCCTCCGGCGACGTGCGTCCGATCTCGACCCAGGTCGACAAGGAACTGGACCCGATGTTCGTCGACGAGTTCATCCTGGGCTATGAAGCCCGGGTGTTCGACGACTGGACCTTCGGCGTGAAGGGCACCTATCGCGAGCTGGGCACGGCGATCGACGACGTGGCCATCGACGCCGCCGTTCTGGAGTACTGCGAAGCGGCGGGCGGCGGCCTCTCGGCGGCCATCTGCTACAACGTCTGGTACGGCTTCCACCAGTACGTCCTGACCAACCCCGGCGAGGACATGGTCATCACCCTGTCGGGCGCCGACCTGTCGCGTGCCACCGGCGGGGCGATCACCGCGGATCGGGAAATCACCCTGACCGCCGATCAGCTGAACTATCCGAGCCCCGACCGTACCTACAAGGCGGTCGAGATCTCGATGGAGAAGGCGTTCGACGGCGTCTGGGCCGGCCGCTTCAGCTACGTCTGGTCCGAGAGCGAGGGTAACTACGAAGGTGCCCTGAAGTCCGACAACGGCCAGACCGACCCCGGTCTGTCGCAGGACTTCGACCAGCCCGGCCTGACCGACAACTCCTACGGCTTCCTGCCGAACCACCGCGAACACACGTTCAAGGCGTTCGGCAACTGGCAGGTGACCCCGGCGTTCAACGTCGGCGCCAACCTGCTGGTCCAGTCGCCGCGGAAGTTCGGCTGTCAGGGCGTGCACCCGACCGACTTCTTCGCTTCGCTCTACGGCGCGGCGTCGTGGTTCTGCGGTGGCGTCGCCACGCCCCGCGGCGAGTCGTTCGAGAGCGACTGGCTGACCACGGTCGACATGACCTTCTCCTACGACCTGGCGCAGGTCTTCTCGGTTCCCGGTGAGTCGCTGGTCCTTCGGGCCGACGTCTTCAACCTGTTCGACACCGACTCCGAGCAGGACTTCAACGAGTTCGGCGACCTGACCTCGCCGGCCGATCCGGATCCGAACTACGGCCGCGTGCAGGCCTATCAGGCCCCGCGCACCGTGCGCTTCAGCCTGGCCTATCGCTTCTAGGCGACGGACAAGGTGACGGAATGGGGCGGCGGACCTTCGGGTCCGCCGCCTTTTTCTTGTCTGTGCGGTCACTCCCCCCTATGCCCGCCGGAGTGTTGGAGCCCTTGCCATGCGTCGCCTCTTCGTTCCGATCCTGATGGCCATCACCTGTGCTGTGGCCGGGCCGGCGCTGGCCCAGGTCCAGGACGACGTGGTGGTGACGGGCGGCACAGCGGCGCCCGACAATGCCGAGGAGTCGCGCCGGGTGCGTGAGGCCATCGCCTATGCCAACGCCCTGCCGCCCGGCGCGCCGGAGAATGACTATTCCCTTGTCGCCTGGTGCGAGGCCCTGGTGACGGGCCATGTCCGGGTCGGCGAAAGCCTCGGCTCGGATGACGAGCTGGACCTGCGCATCATCGCCCTGGGCCGGATGGAGGCGGAGAGCTTCCGCGCCGCGCTGGAGGCGGGCCGGGCGACCCAGTCGCCGGAGGCCCTGTCCGAGGCCGAGGCCGCGGCTGAGGGGGCGCGCCGCATGTGGGCCCCCGTCCTGGCCGGAGACGCCGCCCTGCGCGATCAGACCTTCGGCCTGTTCTTCGGCCTGCCCGGCCGCTGCGAGCACGCCGCGCGCCGCATCACCCTGGGCATCACCGACCCGCCGCCGACGCCTGCTGACGTCGGCCTGGAATAGGGGTCGTCAGGCCGCGACGTCGCGCGCCGCCGCCCCGGGCTCATAGCTCAGGATCGGGGCCAGCCAGCGTTCGCAGGTCTCGACGTCCCAGCCCTTGCGGCGGGCATAGTCCTCGACCTGGTCCCGATCGATCTTGCCGACCCCGAAATAGTGGCTGGCGGGATGGCCGAAATACAGGCCCGACACCGATGACGGCGGGGTCAT
>CAMCIP010000071.1 GCA_945874855.1 Brevundimonas vancanneytii | reverse complement strand
GGCACCGGCGGCGGCACGGGCGGCGGCGGCGGCGGCACGGGCGGCGGGACGACCCCGGCCACCTGCCCCACGGGCACGGCCAACGTCGGCACCATCACCGCCGCGGGCGGCACCGTGCTGCGCAACTGCCAGATCCCCAACCTGATCGTCGGCTCCCTGGCGCTGCAGAACGTCACCGGCGTGATCTACTCGGTCTCGGGCCGCGTCGACGTCGGCTCGGACCGCGGTGCCAATCCGGCCGCGCCGCTGGCCGGCTCGCAGCAGGGCATCCTGACGGTCGAGCCCGGCGTGCGCGTGTTCGGCTCCGGCGGTCTGGACTACATCGTGGTCAACCGCGGCTCGCAGATCTTCGCCGAAGGCACCGCGACCAGCCCGGTCATCTTCACCAGCCGCCAGTCGATCGAAGGCACCACGGGCGTCGACTCGATCGGTCAGTGGGGCGGTCTGGTCCTGCTGGGCCGTGCGCCGATCGCCGCCTGCCCGGCCGGCGTCACCGCCCCGAACATCGCCTGTGAGGCCCAGGTCGAAGGCACCAGCGCCTTCTACGGCGGCAACACCGCCGCCGACAACACCGGCCGCATCCGCTACTTCCGCCTGCAGCACTCCGGCTTCCAGATCCTGCCGGGCAATGAGCTGAACGGCATCACCGTGGCCGGCGTCGGCAACGGCACGGTCATGGAGTACATCCAGGTCCACAACTCGTCGGACGACGGCATCGAGCCCTTCGGCGGCACGGTGAACATGAAGTACATCATCCTGACCGGCAACGACGACGACAGCTTCGACACCGACACCGGCTACCGCGGCAACGTCCAGTTCATGATCATCCGCCAGGCCGCCAACCGCGGCGACCGCGGCTTTGAGTTCTCGGCGGCCGGCAGCGCCACCTCGGGCCTGTTCACCCGTTCGCTCATCTCCAACCTGACCCTGATCGGCCGCACCGACAACGGCGGCGGCGACGCCATCGTGCTGAACACCGGCAACGCCCTTCGCCTGTACAACTCGGTGGTGACCAAGGCCGGCACCGGCGTCTGCTTCGACATCGACGACGCCGCCACCGTGACCAATGCGCCGACCTTCAACTCGGTCTTCCTGACCTGCGGCACCAGCTTCCGCGCCGACGCCAACCAGGACGCCGCCACCTCGGGCATCTTCGCCACCGGCGCCAACAACCTGGCCGGCACGTCGACGCTGAACGGCGTGACCAATGGCGCGAACGAAGCGGCCCGGCCGGCGACCGCCGTCGCGGCGCTGGACCCCTTCTTCGTCAACACCACCTACATCGGCGCCGTCCGCGATGCGGCCGACACCTGGTACAACGGCTGGTCCTGCGGCATCTCCGCCGGCTCCACCTGCTGATAGCGCGCCCTGGGGGACGGCGGCCCATGACGGCCGTCGTCCCCCTTGTCGTTCCGTGTTGACCTCATAGGACCAAGGCGCTGACCATGAAGACGCTTTCCAAGACCCTGAGCGGACTCCTGCTCGCCAGCACCGCGTTGATCGCGCCTGGCCTGGCGTTCGCCCAGACCCCGCCGCAGGACCCCGTCCCGGCTGAATCGCAAGACCCCGAGGGCCAGGAGCCCGAAGAGACCCAGGTCGACGAGATCGTCGTTCTGGGCCGCTACATCCCCGAGCCGCTACGCGAGACCTCCGAGGTCGCGGCCTTCCTGACGACCGAAGACTTCGAGCGCACCGGCGACGACAATGCCGCCGCCGCCCTGACCCGCGTGACCGGCCTGTCGATCGTCGAAGGCCGCTTCGTCTATGTGCGCGGTCTCGGCGAGCGCTACTCCTCGGCCCTGCTGAACGGCTCGCCCCTGCCCAGCCCGGAGCCGCTGCAGCGGGTCGTGCCGCTGGACCTGTTCCCGTCGTCCATCCTGGCCGGCGTCACGGTGCAGAAGACCTATTCGGCCAACTTCCCCGGTGAGTTCGGCGGCGGCGTGATCGACCTGCGCACCATCGGCGCGCCGCGCGAGCCCTTCCTGAACATGTCGTTCAGCGTCGGCGGCAACCAGGAGACGACCGGCAACGAGGGCCTGATCTACTACGGATCGCGCACCGACTTCACCAGCTTCGACGACGGCACCCGCGAAGTGCCCGGCCTGCTGCGTGACGCGATCGCCACCGGCAACCGCGTCGCCACCGGTGCCAACTTCACCTCGGCCCAGGTCCAGGCCATCGGCCGCGACTTCGTCAACGCGCCGTTGAACCTGCTGCAGACGCAGGATCACATCCAGCCCAACGTCGGCCTCGACATCGCGGCTGGCAAGTCGTGGAATGTCGGCGCCGGCGACATCGGCGCGGTCTTCGTGGTCGGCTACAACAACGACTGGCGCACCCGTACCGCGCTGCAGCAGGCGGGCCGCCTGGACGCCGGAGTTCTGGCCGTCCAGAGCAGCTTCAACACCCGCTCCACCGAGAACGACGTCGGCCTGAACCTGCTCACGGCGCTGAGCTGGGTCGACGAGTTCAACGAGATCAAGTGGACCAACCTCTACGTCCGCAACACGACCAAGGAAGGCCGTTCGCGCGTGGGAGTCGACTTCGACGCCCCCGGCATCAACGGCAACCAGGTCCGCGACGACTACACCGAATGGTACGAGCGCGATCTGTTCACCAGCCAGCTGGCCGGCGAACACGACCTGCTGGACGGTGCGGTGGAGTTCAGCTGGCGCGGAGCCTATGCCCTGACCACGCGCGACGCGCCTTATGAAAAGGTCATCCGCTACGGCCTGGGCGTGGACAATGTCTACCGCCACGACGGCGAGCAGTATCGCAACTCCACCGCCTTCTCGGAGCTGGAAGACGAGGTGCTGAGCGCCGGTGCCGATCTGGCCTGGACCACGCCCCTTTCGGACGCGCGCGAACTGACGGTCCGCGGCGGCGTGGCCTGGACCGACAACACCCGCAACGCCCAGCGCCGCGACTTCCGCTTCTATGCGGCGGCCGGTTCCATCCCGCTGGACGTGCAGGACAGCCGCGTCGACTATCTGTTCTCCGACTTCAACCTGGGCCCCCTGCTGTTCGAACTGCAGGAAATCACCCCCTCGGGCGGTGCCGCCGCCTATGAGGCGGGTCTGGAAACCCGGGCCGCCTATGTGCAGGTCGAAGCCGAAATCGTGCCGCTGGTCAGCGTCTCGGCCGGCGTCCGCTATGAGGACGCCGAGCAGTTCGTGACCCCGGTCGAGCTGTTCGGCGGGGCCCTGACCTTCCAGCCCACCCGGTTGGAAGAGACCTACTGGCTGCCGTCCGCGACCTTGACCTGGAACTTCGCCGAGGACACCCAGCTCCGTATCGGCGCCTCCCAGACGATCGGCCGTCCCCAGTTCCGCGAACTGGCGCCCCAGCAGTACCAGGACCCGGACAACGACCGTCTGTTCTTCGGCAACCCCTACCTTGTTGACACCGAGATCACCAACTTCGACGCGCGCGTCGAATACTACTTCGATCGCGGCCAGTATCTGACCGGCGGCTTCTTCTACAAGCAGCTGGAGAACCCGATCGAGTCCTCGATCAACGAACAGGGCAACCTGCTGCAGCAGACCTTCCTGAACGCGCCGCAAGCGATCCTGTACGGTGCCGAGTTCGACGTGAAGAAATACTTCGACTTCCCGGACGCGGAGTGGGGCTGGTTCGCCTCCAAGCGCTGGCTGGTCCAGGCCAACTACACCTGGACGGACTCGGAAGTGCAGGTCGACGCCGGCGACGTCGTCTTCCCGCTGTCCGCCCAGGGCGCGGCGCGTGCCGCCTCGGACTACATCATCGACGGCAGCCGCCTTCAGGGTCAGTCCGAGCATGTGGCCAACCTGCAGTTCGGCTTCGAGGACGAAGAGGCCCGCTCGCAGGGCACCTTCCTGGTGACCTATGTTTCGGAGCGCTCCTCGGCCCGCGGCCGTCCGGGCGAACCGGACCTGATCCAGGATCCCGGGATCATGCTGGACTTCGTCTACCGCAAGGATTTCGAATGGATGGGCCGCGACATGGGCCTGGCCATCGAACTGCGGAACCTGCTGGACGAGGACTACATCGAGTTCCAGGAACTCGGGTCCAGCCGGATCGTGGCCAATGGCTATGACATGGGCCAGAGCGGCTCGATCAGCCTGACCTCCCGCTTCTGATCCTGGTCAAGGCGACGACATGAGAACGGCCGGTCCTTCGGGACCGGCCGTTTTTCTTTTCCCCGTGCGCAGAGGATCAGGCGAAGACGTAGGCCGTCTGGGTCCAGGTGTAGAAGTCGGCGGCGGCATAGCCCTGCTCGCGCGGACCGAAGCTGGACTTCTTCGTCCCGCCGAAGGGCACATGATAGTCGACCCCCGCGGTCGGCAGATTGACCATGGTCATGCCGGCGCGGATGCGGCGCTGGAAGTCGGACGCGTGCTTCAGCGATTGCGTCACGATCCCGGAGGACAGGCCGAAATCGCCGGCGTCGGCGACGGAAAAGGCCTCCTCATAGTCCGCGACCCGGACCACGGAGACCACCGGACCGAACACCTCATTGGCGTTGATCTTCATGTCGGGCGCCGTGTCGACGATCAGCGTAGGCGGCACGTGCCAGCCGCGCGGGCTGAGGCTCAGTCGCTCGCCGCCGGCGGCGATCCGGCCGCCCTCCTGCCTCGCCGTCTCGATCCAGCGATGGACCGTCTCCATCTGGTCGTCGGTGGCCGCCGGCCCGACCTGGGTCAGGGGATCGAGGGCGTGGCCGACGCGCAAGGCGTTCGCCTTCTCCGCCAGGGCCGCGACGAAGCGGTCGTGAATGCCGTCCTGCACGATGAGGCGCGAGGAGGCCGTGCACCGCTGGCCGGTCGAGAAGAAGCCCCCGTCCAGCGCCACGGTCACGGCGCGGTCGAGGTCGGCGTCGTCCAGCACCACCAGCGGGTTCTTGCCCCCCATCTCCAGCTGGCAGCGGGCCTGGCGCGCGGCGCAGCCGGCGGCGACGCCTGCCCCCACGCCCTGTGACCCGGTGAAGCTGATGCCGTCCACGTCCGGGTGATCGACCAGGGCCTGTCCCACCCGGCCGCGGCCGATGACGAGGTTGAACACCCCGTCCGGCAGTCCCGCTTCGTGCAGAATGGCGGCCAGGGCCTCCGCGGTCGCGGGCGTTGGCCCGGCCGGCTTCATCACCACGGTATTGCCGAAGGCGAGCGCCGGGGTCGCCTTCCAGGCCGGGATGGCGATGGGGAAGTTCCACGGCGTGATCAGGCCGAACACACCCACGGCGCGCCGGCGCGTGCGGACCACCACGCCCGGACGGGTGGAGTCCAGCGCCTGACCGTGCAGGCGCAGGGCCTCACCGGCGAAATAGCGCAGGATGCGGGCGGCGCGGGCGGTCTCGCCGACCCCCTCGGCCAGGGTCTTGCCCTCCTCGCGGGACAGGAGCCGTCCCACGGCCTCGCGCCTGTCCCACAGGATACGGCCGGCCGCGTCCAGCACGTCGGAGCGCGTCTCGGGACTGGCCTCGCTCCAGGCCGGGAAGGCGGCGCGGGCGGCGGCGACCGCCTGATCGACCTCGGCCTGGCCGGCGTCCGGCAGGCGCGCCACCACCTCGTCGAGATCCGACGGATTGAGTCGCTCCGTGGGCCGGTCGGCCGCGATCCGGCGCCCGCCGATCCAGTGATGGAGGTCCAGCGGGGCGTCGGTCATGGCGAGGTCCGTCACGGCAGGAAGGCGACCCGGCCGGTGCGAACCGGCCGGGTCTGGATGCGCCTTACTGGACCGGGTTGCCGTAGACGTCCACCACCCGGACCTCACCCAGATTGAGCGCGCGCAGGCGCGGCTCAAGGGTGGCGCGATCGCCCACAATCACCCAGACCGTCGGACCGTCGCCGATCAGGGTGCGGCCCGCAGCATTGACGTTCTGCGGGTTGGTCGCGGCGATCCCCGCGGCGTTGCGGTTGAAGTAGTCGTCCGGCAGGCCGTAGATCACGAGCTGAGCCAGGTCGCCGACCACCGCGGCATTGGTCTCCCAGTCCCCGGCCATGCCGAGCACCAGGTTGGACCGGTGCGCCGCCAGTTCGGCGTCGGTAACCGGGCGAGCGCCCGTCACCTCTGTCAGTTCGCGCGCGATCTCCTGCACGCTTTCGACCGTCTTGTCGGACTGCACCCCGGTCGAGACGAGGAAGAGCCGCTCGCCGCGGGCCCCGCGAAGGCCCGAGCCGGCACCGTAGGACCAACCCTTGTCCTCGCGCAGGTTCATGTTGACCCGGCTGGTGAAGGCTCCGCCAAGGGCCGTGTTGAAGGCGGTGATGGCGGGCTCGGCGTCCGGATCCAGCGCGGGCACAAGGCGTCCGGCCGTGATCGTGGACTGCGGACCCGGCCGGTCGACCAGGAGGATCAGCGGACGTTCCGGCGTCGGAGCCGGTGTGGTCGCGCCCCGTGCCGGCAGGGGCGTGGCCGGTGCGCGCCAGCCGCTGAACTGCGCTTCCAGCAGCGGAGCCAGTTCAGCCCGGTCGATGTCGCCGACCACGATCAGGGTGGCGTTGTCCGGCCGGAACCAGGCGGCGTGGTAGGCTTCCGCGTCGGCAGGCGTCAGGGCACCCACCGTGGCCGCCGTCCCGGAGGACGGCCGGCCATAGGGATTGTCCGCGCCATACAGGGTGGACGCCAGCACGCGGTTGGCGACGGCACCGGGGTTGCGGTCGGACTGCTGGATGCCGGCCACCTGCTGCACCCGCGCCCGCTCGAAATCGTCGGGACGGAAGGCGGGATTCAGGATGACGTCGGCGTAGAGCTCCAGGGATTCCTCCAGCCGCGAGGCGATCGCCGTCATCGACATGGTGGTCGAATCCACGCCCGAGCCGCCACCCAGGGTGGCGCCCAGCAGCTGCAGCCGGTCGCTGATTTCCAGGGCGTCGAGGTCGTCGGTGCCGCTGGTCATGACCGATGGCGTCAGCACGGCCAGGCCGGCCTTGTCCGAGGTCTCGCCGGCCGAGCCGGAATCGACGATCAGGTTCATCGACACGGTCGGCACGCCGTCGCGGCTCGCCAGGATGACGTCCAGCCCGTTCGACAGGGTAAACCGTTCGAACGCCGGGAAGGTCGCCATCGGCATCTCGCCCGCGGGCGGGATGGTCGAGCGATCGGCGCCCCCGGGCGCGGCGGCGTACTGCGGGAAGGGCAGGACTTCCAGGGTGTAGCTGCCGTCGCTCAGCCAACGGCGGCCGGCAGACTGCAGGTCTTGCGGACGGGCCGTCAGGATCCGCTCATAGGTCGTGCGCCAGTGGTTGGGGTCGTTGTGATAGACCTCGCTCTGGGCCAGCCGGTCGGACTTGCCGCCGAAGCCGCCGATCCGCTCCAGCCCGCGCACCAGACCGGCGCCGGTGGAGGTGCGGACCCGCTCCAGTTCCTGGGGCGTCGGGCCGTCACGCAGCAGGCGCGTCATCTCCTCGTCGACCACAGCCTCAAGCGCGGCCATGTCCTCGCCCGGCTTGCCGGTCACGGTGATGATGAACTGGCTGCCGATCTGGCCCTCATTGACGAAGGCGCCGACGCCGGTCGCGGTCTGGTCGTCGAACACCAGACGCTTGAACAGGCGCGAGTTGCGGCCGGAGGTCAGGACCTGGGCCAGCAGGTTCAGATAGTCGGTCTCGGCCTCGCCGGTCGGCGGCACGTTCCAGACCTTGTAGAAGCGCGGCTGGCCGACGTTGTCGTACATGACCTCCCGCTGCTCGCCGACCATCGGGGCGATCATGCGGGCCGGCTGCGTCACCGGCGGTCCGGGCGGGATGTCGCCGAAATAGTACTGGACCTTGGCAAGGGCCTCTTCGGACGAGATGTCGCCGGCCAGCACGATCACGGCGTTGGCGGCGCCGTAGTAGTCGCGAAACCACTGCTGCACCGTGGGCAGGTCGGCGGCGTTCAGGTCGTCCATCGAGCCGATGACGGTGTGGCCATAGGGATGGTCGTCGGGGTAGGTCGCGGCCGTGATGGCGTTGAAGGCGCGGCCATAGGGCTGGTTCTCGCCCTGGCGCTTCTCGTTCTGCACGACCCCGCGCTGCTCATCGAGCCGGGCCTGGTCGATGGCGCCCAGCAGGTGGCCCATGCGGTCGCTCTCCAGCCACAGGATGGCGTCGAGGCCGCTGGTCGGGACGTTCTGGAAATAGTTGGTGCGATCGCGGTTGGTGGTGCCGTTCTGGTCGGTGGCGCCCAGCAGTTCCGTGGCCTTGAAGAAGTCGGAGTTGAAGTTCTCGGACCCGTTGAACATCAGATGCTCGAACAGGTGGGCGAAGCCGGACCGGCCCTGCGGCTCATTCTTGGAACCGACATGATACCAGATGTTGACGGCCACGATCGGCGCCTTGCGGTCCTCGTGGACGATCAGGGTCAGACCGTTCGCCAGCACGTGGCGGGTGTAGGGGATCTGGACGTCCGGCAGCGGCGGCAGTTGCTGCAGCGCCGGTTCGGCGGCGGCGGCTTCCGGCGCGACATAGGCGGCGACGGGATCGACCTCCTGGGCCAGGGCCGATCCGGCCAGAAGCGCCGAAGCGCAGGCGCCGCCGACCAGCAGACGGCGGAAGGTGAGCTTGGTCATGGAAGAACCCCCAGGAATTATCGCAACAGCCAGCGCCCTCGGCGCACAGGCCGCCAATGGACCCCGCCGGGGGGTCATGCGCAAGTCGCCTTAATGTTTCAGATTTGTAAGGTTCGGAAGCCAACTGCCGCACGTGCGAAGGCCGATGGCCAAGTCATGCCCTGCGGCGGGCCTGGCGTCGCCGGGCGGCACGCGGCTTGCCGTATTGCGCCGCACACGAAATGAATTGCCTATCGCGCCGCAATACGATCCTATCCTGTTCCGCGGCCCGCAAGTGACGGCGCGGCCGACCTCCCGCCCGAATTCCGGAGACGTCGCCGCCCATGACCCCAGACGCCCTGCTGCCGCACCAGGCCGCCCTGCAGATCGATGCCGCGGCCACCGGCTGGATCCTGACTTCCACCGCCCTGGTGCTGCTCATGACCCTTCCGGGTCTGGCCCTGTTCTACTGCGGCATGGTGCGGCGCAAGAATGTGATCGGGGCGATCGCCCACTCCACCGGCGCCTTCATGGTGGTGACGGTGCTGTGGTTCGTGGTCGGCTACTCCCTGTCGTTCGGTACCGGGCCCGGCGCGGCCAATGCCGTCGTCGGAGGACTGGACGCGGCCTTCCTGAACGGCGTGCGGATCGATACGGCCCACAGCCTGGCGCCCGCCCTGCCGGAGTATCTCTGGATCGCCTATCAGCTGACCTTCGCCATCATCACCCCGGCCCTGATCGCGGGGGCGTTCGCCGAACGGATGAAGTTTTCCGCATCGCTGCTGTTTTTCGCCCTCTGGCATCTGATCGTCTACGCGCCCATCGCCCATCAGGTCTGGGGCGGGGGCTGGATGGGTAGCCAGGGCGTGCTGGACTTCGCCGGCGGCGCGGTGGTCCACGTCAACGCCGGTGTGGCGGGGCTTGTCTGCGCCCTGGTGCTGGGACCGCGCCACGGCTTCGGGCGGGACAATCTGGCGCCCCACAACCTGGCCTACACCGCGATCGGGGCCGGGCTGCTGCTGGTCGGCTGGATGGGCTTCAATGCCGGATCGGCCTGGGCCGCTGACGGCATTGCCGCCGTGGCCGCGCTGAACACCATCCTGGCCGCCGCTGCAGCCGCCCTGGGCTGGCTGGCCATCGAGTGGATCGACCATCGGCGGCCGACGCTGCTGGGCATGCTGTCCGGACTGGTCGGCGGCCTGGTCGGCGTCACGCCGGCGGCCGGACTGGTCAATCCGCAAGGGGCCATGATCATCGGCCTGGTATCCGGCATCGCCTGTTACTTCGGGGCGGTCCGGCTGAAGCAGTGGCTGAAGTACGACGACAGCCTCGACGCCTTCGGCGTGCACGGCGTGGGCGGGATCGTGGGGGCCCTGCTGACCGGTCTGCTGGCCGATGCGGCCATCAACGGCGTGGCCGAGGGCGCGTCCCTGGCCAAACAGGCGCTTGGCCTTGTCGCCGTCGCGGCCTGGAGCGCGGCGGGCACCGGCCTGATCCTGCTGATCTGCCGCTTCACCACCGGACTGCGGGTCGACAAGGAGCAGGAGATCGAAGGTCTCGACTCGGCCCTGCATGGAGAGTCGATCCACTGACGGCCGCTGTTCCGCCGGGTTCGACGGGTCTATGATGTCTGACGGCCCGTGGTC
Source organism: Brevundimonas vancanneytii (assembly GCA_945874855.1). Taxonomy (GTDB): domain Bacteria; phylum Pseudomonadota; class Alphaproteobacteria; order Caulobacterales; family Caulobacteraceae; genus Brevundimonas; species Brevundimonas vancanneytii_A. Next base: position 138 of record CAMCIP010000071.1, on the reverse strand, counting down.
ACGGGCGCCAGGCGGATGCGTGCGTGTTCAAGCTGTTGCCGGATCGACCGGGCCTTGAGCCCCTTGCCGAGGCTCTGCGCGCCTGCCGGACCCATCTCCTTTGGGCGGCGGGATTCAGCGCCCTGGTCAACCTGCTCT
>CAMCIP010000070.1 GCA_945874855.1 Brevundimonas vancanneytii | reverse complement strand
GAAACTGGTCGCCGGAGCGCGGCTGAAAGGACTCGCTGTAGCTGGCGTAGAGCGACACCGTCGGCTGCGGCTTGAAGATCAGGCCGAGCCGCGGTGACACCTTCTCGTCCGTGCGGCCGAACGGTCGGTCTGGATTGGGCTGCAGGTCGATCCCCCGGATCTCGAAGCGATCAAACCGCAGGCCCGCGACGACGTCGAACCGGTCGCCGAGGCTGATCTGGTCCTGGACATAGGCGGACACGGTCTCGACGTCGGATACCGTCTCGCGAACGGGCAGGCTGAAGGCCACGGTGGGTAACACCGGATTGGTGAGGCTGAAGGTCGAATTGGACAGCACGCCGTTGAACCGTCGGTTGGCCGAGCGCTGATCGCCGTACTCCAGACCGAACAGCACCTTGTGGACCAGCGGACCGGTGGTCACGTCCCAGACCAGATTGGTCTGCACCAGAAGGTTCTCGCGCGTCGTAGGGTCGCTGTACGCCGCGAGGGCGACCGTGCCGCTCGGGCTGGTGGCCGCGCCATTGGGGTAGACGTTCGCGTAGAGCTTGTCGAAATCGCCGTAGAGCACGGTCGTGGAGAGGTTCAGGTCAGGCGTCACCGCCCCGTCGATCCGTGCCTTGAGAATGTCGGCCCGAAGCGTCGTCCGGTTGGCCCCCGGCACGCCGAAGAAGCGGTCCCGATAGCCCTCGATCGGCCGCCCGTTCAGCGAGGGCACGCCGCGGTCGGTGACCCGGTCGTCGTCCACGTGCTCGTAGGACAGCCCCAATCTCCAGCCGCCGCCCAGCTCCGCCGCAAAATAGGGATTCACTGCGTAGCGCTCGCCCTCATAGACGTCGCGGTGATTGTCCAGGCGCTCGTAGACGGCGTTCAGCCGGAAGGCGGAGGTCGGAGAGATCGGCGTGTTGAGGTCGACGGACAGGTCGTGGGCGCCGAAGCTGTTGACGCCGGCACGCGCGCCGAAGACGGCCGCATCGGCGCTGGGCGTCTTCTGCACCCGGTTGACGATGCCGCCGCCGCCGCCGCGACCGAAGATCAGGGCATACGGCCCTTTGAGGACCTCGACCCGCTCCAGATTGTAGAGGCCCCGAAAGTACTGAACGTCGTCGCGCGCCCCATCGAGGAAGAAGTCCGCAGTCGTGTTCTGCCCGCGCAGGGTGATCTGATCCCGGTTGCCCTCGCCCTGACCGACGGTCACGCCAGGCACATAGCGCAGCACGTCGCCAAGGCTGTGCGCGGCCTGGTCGTCCAGCTGGGCGCGGGTGACCACGATGACGCTTTGAGGAACGTCGATCAGCGGCGTGTCGGTCCGTGTGGCGGTGACGGACTCGATGGCGACATAGCCCCGCGTCCGCCCCGTGACGATGATCGGCTCGACCTCGGTCACCGTCTCCTGGGCTCGGCCGACCGAGGGCGCGGCGGCAATCAGGACGGCGGCGAGGAGGAGGCTGCGCATGGCGATGGTCGTTCCGGCGAACAGGAGTGAGCCGGTCGTGTATTGCGACGCATTGTCATTTGCAAGCGCCTTGCGGAGAGCTTTCCCCGTCCCCCTGGCACGGGAGCCGGCAACGGACTTGGTGTTGGGACGCACCGCGCCTATATTCCCGACCGTCCGGGTTCGCCCGGACTATGGCGATAAACGTGCCTGAAATAAGCGGACCGGACCCGGGTGCGATTCCCGGCGGCTCCACCACCCTCTCCGTCGTTATCGCGGAGAGTAAGGGGCCGACCAGCATCGACGGACGTGTAAAGAGGTTGCTTTCGCTCGTCCTGGCCCACCGTATCGGGCCATTTTCTAACTGCGAACGATAACTTCGCTGGAGAAGTCGCTCTCGCCGCGTAAGCGGTTCGGGTGATTTCGAACACTTAAGTCCTCGGGGATCAGTTCCCGGGGCGGGGCCCCCCGGGCGCCTGGCAACAGAAGCCCGGGACTTTCCTGCTCATCGCCCTCAACGTCCGGCTTTCGCCCGGCGCGCGCGCCCGCTATGTCGGTTTCGAACCACTGAGGTGAGCATGGCCGAACAGACCCCTCCGGTCGACGAGATGAACTATGAGGGCCTGACCCACGACGCACTGCGCGGCGTCATCCGGGGGGCGCTGCTGCGTGCGGCCGAGCCGGAGGGCATTCCGGGCGCGCACCATTTCTACATCACCTTCGCCACCCGCGCCCCCGGCGTGGTCCTGCCGCCGGACATCATCGCCAAATACCCCGAGGAGATGACGGTCGTTCTGCAGCACCAGTTCTGGGGCCTGGCGGTCGAGCCGGACCAGTTCTCCGTCATGCTGAAGTTCGGCGGCCTGCCCAAGGTCATGACCGTGCCCTATGCCGCTGTGACCCGCTTCTACGATCCGGCCGTGCAGTTCATCCTGCAGTTCGAGGCACCCGTTGCCGCGACGCCCCCGCCCCCGCCGCCCGTCGAGCCCAGAACGCCGTCGGGCGACGACGGACCCAAGGTCGTCTCCCTGGACCAGTTCCGCAAGAAATAGGGCGATCAGGTTCCAATGGCTTGACCCCCGGTGCGGCCTTGCGATGAATGGTGCCTGAAGTTGAAGGGGCCCTCCATGATCCGCACGCTCGCCGTCGCCGCCATCGCCGTCCTGACCCTTTCCGCCTGTGCTACCACGCCTGCGGCCCAGGGCCCGCGCCGGCCCTTCGACGGCTGGGCGGGGGCCGTGGTCGCCGCCGACTGGCGCACCAGCCAGGGCGCTCCGATCGTCGCCTTCGACAACTCGCGCCGTGATCTTACCGCCTCCTTCCTCGCTGAGGGATTCGAGCGCCGCAACTTCGTCGACTACACCCTGCGGCCCAGTGCCCCGGACGCGGCGACGGGGGCCCAGGTGCTTGCCGGCATCGGCGAAGCGACGCGCCGGGCGACCACGGGCTGCTTCCTGTACTTCAGCTCCCACGGCAACACGCGCGGCATCACCTGGGGCAATGAGGGCCAGCTCAGCCCGTCCCGGATGGGCCAACTGGTCGATCAGTGGTGCGGAGAGCGCCCAACGGTGGTGGTGGTTTCCGCCTGCTTCTCCGGCGTCTTCATTCCCGAGCTCCAGGGCCCCAACCGGATGATCATGACGGCCGCCCGCCGGGATCGGTCGTCTTTCGGCTGTGGCCAGGACTCGGTCTATCCCTATTTCGACGGCTGCGTGCTCGAAAGCCTGCCCAACGCGACGGACTTCATCAATCTGGCCGACCTGACGCGCAACTGCGTCTCGCGTCGTGAGGCGGCAGAAGGCCTGCGGCCAGCGTCCGAGCCCCAGGTCTTCGTCGGTGGCGACATCCGCCCCCTCCTCACCACCACCTACGCCTTCCTGGGATGACAGCGGCGCCGGCTTGACGCCGAGGCCTCCGGATGTGAACATAGGGGGAACATTTCGGGAGGATCGTCATGCCTGAGGGCGGCTGCCATTGTGGTGCGGTGCGCTACTCGATGCCGATTGAGGTGGCGCACCATGCCCTGTGCCACTGCCTCGACTGCCGAAGGGCCGCGGGCGCACCCGCGGTGGCCTGGGCCCTGGCCCCGGTCGATCGGGTGACCATCCGCGGCGAGACGACGGAATATGCCTCGTCCGAGCACGGCCGCCGCCACTTCTGTCCGAAGTGCGGGACGGGGCTGTTCTATACCAACGCCGAGATCTTCCCCGGCCAGATCGACGTGCAGAGCGCCACCCTGGATGATCCGGACTCCATCCCCCTGCAGGCCCAGATCCAGACGGCCGAGCGGATCGGCTGGATGGCCGACCTCCACGACCGGCCCGCGTTCGCGCGCTATCCGGGCCCGCCCGAGGCCTGACGGGGACGCACGCGGACGGTGATGCGCTCGCGCTCACCGGCATGGCGCTCGACCAGGAGCCGGGCCACCTGGGCGTCGTCGTGGAACAGATAGCCCTTGATGGCGTCCAGCAGGGCCTTGGCCAGATTGTCCAGGTCCATCCATGGCGGGTCGCCGACGTGTTCCATCACGATCTCGACCGCGAAGTCGCCGTAGGACGGCCGCGAGCCGCGCCATTCCTTGCGCATGAACTCATAGACCAGCGGCTTGTAGTATTTGGCCTGGGTCGTCAGCCCCTCGATGGTGATCTCCACGAGGTCCCCGGCCTCGCGCGCCCGGACCTTGCCCGTGCCGATCCAGCCGGAGGTCAAGCGCCGCAGACCGCGGGCGGCGGCGTCAGCATGACGGCGGCACTGATCAACACCGGGGGCGTCAGCTGTTCCTGGCCGTCCGTCGGCCGCATCTGGATGGCCCGCGCCACGTCCAGCCCGACGACGACATGGCCGAAGACGGCGAAGCCCTGTCCGTCCGGATTGCGACCCCCGCCGAAGTCCAGCGACGGGGCGTCCTGTGTCACGATGAAGAAGCTGGACGTCGCCGTGTCGGGCCCGTCGCGCGCCATCGACACCGCCCCGGCCACATGTCGCAAGCCGGTGACAGACGTCCGCTCCAGCGGGATTGGCGGCCGCAGGGCGTCGTCCGACCCCCGCGGCGTCGCCGCCTGGATCACGTCGATTGGATTGGGATTGGCATTGGTCGCCGCCACGACGGTGCGGAAAAACGTGCCCCGGGCATAGTCGCCCTGCTGGACATAGCGGACGAAGTTGCAGGCGGTCACCGGCGCGCGGCCATAGTCGAGATCGAGGATGATCGCGCCCGCCTCTGTGTCCAGGAGGACGTCGTGGCCCGGTTCCTGCCCGCGGGCGGCCGGCGCAACGGCGATGGCCGCGGCCAGTCCCAGGATCAAGCTCCGCATGGTCACCCTCCGCCTTGTCCGGTCATGCCTCCGTGCTACACCCCCGCCCACCTTCCCGTCACGCCTGAAGAGCCCGCCGCGCCATGACCGAGCCCCGCACTGAAACCGACACCTTCGGCCCCATCGAGGTCGCCGGCGACCGCTACTGGGGGGCGCAGGCGCAGCGTTCGCTGGGCAACTTCAAGATCGGCTGGGAAAAGCAGCCCCTGCCGATCGTGCGGGCGCTGGGCATCGTCAAGCGCGCGGCCGCCGAGACCAATATGGCGCTGGGCCGGCTCAACCCGACCCTCGGTGCCGCCATCGTCAAGGCGGCCGACGAGGTCATCGAGGGCAAGCTGGACGATCACTTCCCCCTGGTGGTCTGGCAGACAGGCTCGGGCACACAGTCGAACATGAACGCCAATGAGGTGATCTCCAACCGCGCCATCGAGATGCTGGGCGGCGAGATGGGCTCGAAAAAGCCGGTCCATCCCAACGACCACGTCAACATGAGTCAGTCGTCCAACGACACCTATCCCACGGCCATGCACGTCGCCTGCGCCGAGGAGGTGGTTCACCGCCTGCTGCCCGCGCTGCAGACGCTCCACAACGCCCTGAACGACAAGGCCCAGGCGTGGAAGGACATCATCAAGATCGGCCGCACCCACACCCAGGACGCCACCCCCCTGACGCTGGGCCAGGAGTTCTCGGGCTATGTCCAGCAGGTCGCCAAGGGCATCGAGCGGATCGAGAGTACCCTGCCCGACCTGATGCAGCTGGCCCAGGGCGGCACCGCCGTCGGCACCGGCCTGAACGCGCCGGTCGGATTCGCCGAGGGCGTCGCCGACAAGATCGCCCAGATCACCGGCCTGAAATTCACCACCGCGCCGAACAAGTTCGAGGCCCTGGCCGCCCACGACGCCATGGTCATGAGCCACGGGGCCATCAACACGGTCGCCGCCAGCCTCTTCAAGATCGCCAACGACATCCGCTTCCTCGGCTCCGGCCCCCGTTCCGGCCTGGGCGAACTGGCCTTGCCGGAAAATGAGCCGGGCAGTTCCATCATGCCGGGCAAGGTCAATCCGACCCAGTGCGAAGCCCTGACCCAGGTCTGCGTCCAGGTGTTCGGCAACCACGCGGCGATCACCTTCGCCGGCTCGCAGGGGCATTTCGAGCTGAACGTCTTCAACCCCGTGATGGCCTACAACTTCCTGCAGTCGGTCCGTCTGATGGCCGATGCGGCGGTCAGCTTCACCGACAACTGCGTCGTCGGCATCGAGCCACGCGTCGACAACATCGCCCGCGGCCTGAACAACTCCCTGATGCTGGTCACCGCCCTGAACGGGCGGCTGGGCTACGACGCGTGCGCGAAGATCGCCAAGACGGCGCACAAGAACGGCACCACGCTGCGCGAGGAGGCTGTCGGCGGCGGCTACCTGACCGACGCGGAGTTCGACGCGGCGGTGCGGCCGGAGAAGATGATCAGCCCCGGCTGATCACTTCTCCCGGATCGTCCGCCCCACCGGCGCCAGCGCCAGTTTGGCCAGTTCGAGGTCCTTCAGGGCGAAGGGGATGCCGATGATGGTGATGGCCTCGAAGAAGGCCGCGATCAGGTGGCTGAGGGCGATGTACCAGCCGGCGAAGACGAACCAGATCACGTTCATCACCGTGCCGACCGGCCCGCGGCCCAGGTCGGCGCTATCGTCCTCACGCCAGACCACTTCGCGCCCGAACGGCCAGAAGGTGTAGGCGGCGATGCGCCACGCGGCGAAGGCCCAAGGCAGGCCGACGATTGTCAGGGCGAGGATAAATCCGCCAAAAAGCCAGGCCAGGCCGGAGATGAAGCCGCCGAATATCAGCCAAAGCACGTTCAGGATCAGGGCGATCAAGGCGGTCTCCTCGTACGGGACCCAACGCCCCGGCCCCTTCAAATACCCGTGCGCCGAGCGGGGTTGCAGTGAATTCCGCGACACTTTGGTCTAGGTTTCGCCGCATGGCCGAGATCGTGAACCTGAACAGGGCGCGCAAAGCCCGTGACAAGGCGGCCGCGAAGGTCGCCGCCGCTGCCAACCGCGCGGTCCACGGCCGCAGCAAGGCTGCGACGCAGCAGGCGTCGCTCGAGCGGCTGGCGCAGGCGCGCGCATTGGACGGTCACAAGCGCGACCCCCTTGCGGAGACCGGCGATGGCGATTGATCCGCGCGACCGCCGCATCACCCATGGCCTGATCCCGCTGATGGCCGTGCTGCGCAAGAAGAAGTTCCTGGAGGCGCAGCGCCTTCGGGAGGCCGCAGCCAAGCTCCGTTCCGAAGCGACGGGAGATGCCCCCCGGCCCGGCAAGAAGCGCGGCTGGTTCGGCTAGAGGTTCACTTCGCCTTCTGCGCCCGGATGATCAGGCCTTGCCCGGCCAGGACGACGATCAGCCCGACCAGGGCGAGGATGCCGAACCGTGCGCCCTCGAACAGGGCCGACACGCCCATGGCGATCGGCGGGGTCAGGGCCGAGATATAGCTGGCCAGGGCATAGCCACGCGTCCGGGCGAGCCAGAAATAGACCACAAAGGCCACCACCGATCCCAGCAGGGCCAGATAGACCAGCGAGATCAGATAGCCGGGTGAAGGGTCGATGCGGAACTCGGCACCGGTCACCACGCCATAAAGCGCCAGCATGACCGTGCCATAGGCCATGGCCCAGGCTGTCGAGGCCAGGATGGGGGCACCCGCCCGCTGGGCGCGCCAGGCAAACAGATTGCCGATCGCTGCGCTGGTCACCGCCAGGGCTGCCAGACCGATGCCCAGGCCCGCCGCGGGCCCCAGACGGGCGCTGATCAACTCCGACCCTGACAGGACCGCCACACCGACGACCCCCAGTACGGCTCCGGCCCAGGCGAGCCGGTGGGCCTTCTGGCCATGGACCAGCCTGAACAGGGTCAGGTTGAGGAAGGCCAGGGCTGCGAAGATCACCGCAACTATGGCTGAAGGCACATGCTGTTCGGACGAATAGGTGAAGGCATAGGAGACCGCGAAGGTGAAGGCTCCCTGCCCCATCGCCTCCAGATGCTGGGGCCGGGTCAGGGACAGCTGGCGGCGCGCAACGGCGATGCCGGCGAACAGGGCCAGGGCCGCCAGGCCGAAGCGCCAGGTGACCGACACGATCGGGTCGACCACGCCCAGCTGCCAGGTGATGCCGTACCAGGTCGTGCCCCAGATCAGGGCGCACAGCAGCACGGCAGCGACGGCGATCAGGGTCGCACGGCTGATCCTGCGCGGGGGCGGCAGGATGGAGGGTTCGGGGGACGGGGTCACGCGCCTGAGTGACCGGCTCGCGGTGCGGCGGCAAGTGCGAAATGGCGGCAAGTCGCCCATGCCACGTACATGACGACCGAACTTCGCGACTGACGCCGGCGGCGGAGCGGCCTAACCTGCGGCCCATGCTGCAGAAGCGCTCGATCCTGCTGTCCGGCCACGCCACTTCGGTGGCGCTGGAGGCCGAATTCTGGGTCGTTCTGGACTCCGTGGCGGCGCATCTGACGCTGTCACGCGCCGGGCTGATGAAGCGGATCGATGAGCGGCGCGGACGCACGCCGCTCGCCTCGGCATGCCGATTGCTGGCCCTGGCCTGGGCATCGGGCGATCGCAGCTTCGCCGACGATTGACGGGGCGCGAATTCCGGCGCTTGCTCGCCGAACCAAGGTTTGGAGCCCGGCCATGAGCGACAATCGTCTGATCCCCGCCCTCGTCATCGCGGCCGCCATGGCACTGGGGCTGGTCGGGGCCGGGGCCCTGGTAGGCAACGGCATCGTCAATGCCCGGGTGGGCGACCGCTTCGTCAGCGTGCGCGGCCTGGCCGAGCGCGACGTCAAGGCCGATCTGGCCGTGCTGCCGATCCGGTTCACGGCCTCGGGCGAGGTGCTGTCGGAGGTACAGGGCACGATCGACGCCGATCTGGCCACCGTACGGCGCTTTCTCACGGCCCAGGGCTATGCCGCCGAGGCGATCAGCCTTGGCCGGCTGGAGGTGGCGGACACCCGCTCGCGAGAGTACGGCAGCCAGACCGGGCCCCGCTTCATCCTCGCCCAGACGGTCATCGTCCGGACCACCGACGTCGACCGCGTACAGGCCACCACGCGCGCGCTGAACGACCTCGTTCGTCAGGGCGTGGTGATCCAGGACTTCAACGGCCCGACCTATGTCTTCACCAAGCTGAACGACGTCCGCCCCGCCATGATCGCCGAGGCGACCGCGGCGGCCCGCACCGGGGCCGAGCAGTTCGCCAAGGACTCCGGCGCACGGCTGGGGCCCATCCGTGAGGCCACCCAGGGCTCGTTCCAGATCCTGGCCCGCGACGAGATCGGCGACGAGACCCAGTCGGTGGACAAGAAGGTCCGCGTGGTGACGACGGTCAGCTATCGCCTGAACTGAGGCCCCGTCTTCCGGGACGCTGACGGCTCGGCTGACAAGGAAGGCCGGTCTCCTTATGTTCCCGGAGTTCCATGACCGATTCAGCCCCCCGCATCTCCGACCTGGCCCGCGCCCATCCGCCGGCCGGGGCGACCCCCGACTATCTGGCCGGACTGAATCCCGAGCAGCGGCTGGCGGTTGAGACGACCGAGGGGCCCGTGCTGGTGCTGGCCGGGGCGGGCACGGGCAAGACGCGGGTCCTGACCACGCGGCTGGCCCACATCCTGGCCACGGGCCGGGCGCGGCCGTGGGAGCTTCTGGCCGTCACCTTCACCAACAAGGCGGCCCGGGAAATGCGGGAACGCATCACCCATCTGATCGGGCCGTCGGCCGAAGGGCTGCGCTGGCTGGGCACCTTCCACGCCATCGCCGCCCAGATCCTGCGACGGCATGCCGAGTTGGTCGGGCTGAAGTCGACCTTCACCATCCTGGATACCGACGATCAGGAGCGGCTGATCAAACAGGTGATGGACGCCGAGAGCGTCGACACCAAACGCTGGACGCCCCGCAGCTTCGCCGGCGTCGTCGACGGCTGGAAGAACCGGGGCTGGACACCCGAAAAGCTGCCACCGGGCGAGGATTTCGCCGCCGGCAAGGGCAAGACCCTGTACGGCCTCTATCAGGCGCGTCTGCGGGCGTTGAACGCCTGCGACTTCGGTGACCTTCTGCTTCACAACCTCACCATCCTGTCACAGCATGCGGACGTGGCTGAGGAATTCCGGCGTCGCTTCCGCTACATCCTGGTCGACGAATACCAGGACACCAACGTCGCCCAATATCTGTGGCTGCGGCTGCTGACCTCCTCGACCGGCAACGTCTGCTGCGTCGGCGACGACGACCAGTCGATCTATGGCTGGCGCGGGGCTGAGGTGGACAACATCCTGCGCTTCGAGCGGGATTTCCCGGGCGCGAAGATCGTCAAGCTGGAGCGGAACTATCGCTCGACCCGGCACATCCTCGGCGCGGCCTCCGGCCTCATCGCGGCCAACCGCGACCGGCTGGGCAAGACGCTTTGGACCGAGGACGAGACCGGCGACAAGGTGCGGGTGCGCGGGGTCTGGGACGGGGAGTCCGAGGCCAGGCTGATCGCTGACGAGATCGAGACCGCCCGCCGCGCGGGCATGGCCTACAAGGATATGGCGGTGCTGGTGCGGGCCTCCTTCCAGATGCGGGCGTTCGAGGA
>CAMCIP010000069.1 GCA_945874855.1 Brevundimonas vancanneytii | reverse complement strand
CCGGCCGGCCCAACGGCGTCAGCCGCGCCGAGGCCTCCAACGCCAAGAACCGCGAACTGATCTCCATCGAGCGCCAGCTGGCCGCCAACGAGAAGGCCATCGTCGCCGACGCCGACCGCCAGCGCGCGGCGCTGGCCGCGGAAGAGGCGCGCTGAGACAAGACCCGGCACGTGTCCCTCTCCCGACGGGAGAGGGGTGGTGTCCTACCGCGTCGCGCCGGGGATCCATTTGACGTCGTCGGCGCCGTTGGCGTTGGCGCGGCGGGCGGCGACGAAGAGCCAGTCGGACAGACGGTTGAGATAGCGCAGGGCCGCCGGCGTGACGGCGCGGCCGGCCTCGATCATGGCCACGGTCTCGCGCTCGGCCCGGCGGGCGACGGTGCGGGCCTGATGCAGATGGGCCGACAGGGGCGAGCCGCCCGGCAGGATAAAGCTGTCCAGCGGCTTCAGGCTTTCGTTCATCCCGTCGATCTCGGACTCCAGCCGCTCGACCTGGGCGTCGATCATGCGCAGGGCCTCCCACGCGGGGGCGGGGTCGAGCGGCGTGGCGAGGTCGGCGCCGAGGTCGAACAGTTCATTCTGGATGCGGCCGAGCGCCGCGTCGATCCGGTCGTTCTGGCCCGAGTGCAGACGGGCGACGCCAAGGACCGAGTTCAGCTCGTCCACCGTGCCGTAGGCGGCGACGCGGGGATCGGTCTTGGAGACCGGGTCGCCGGTCGCCAGACGGGTCGTGCCGTCGTCGCCGGTGCGGGTGTAGATGCGGTTCAGGACGACCATGCCGTCATCCGCCCTGCGTCGTTTTCCACCACATGCCGGCCACCAGCAGGGCCACGGCCACGGCCTGCAGCAGGACGCGCAGCCGCATCAGGCGGTTGGAGTTGGACCGGCCCCACTCGCCACCGCGAAACAGGGAATAGATGCCGAAGCCGAGGGTGACGGCCACGGCGGCGATCGCGGCGAGGACCAGAACGTCGAAGAGGGTCATGGCGGTCCTTTATGCCCCGGCCGAAGCCTTGGCCAGCGCGGCCGTCAGGGCCGTTCGACGCACATGGCCACGCCCATGCCGCCGCCGATGCACAGGGTGGCCAGACCGCGGCGGGCGTCGCGGCGGGCCATCTCGTGCAGCAGGGTGGTCAGGATGCGCGCGCCCGACGCGCCGATGGGGTGGCCAATGGCGATGGCGCCGCCGTTGACGTTGACCCGGTCGGGGTCCAGCCCCAGCTCGCGCAGGACGCACAGGGACTGGGCGGCGAAGGCCTCATTGGACTCGACCAGGTCCAGGTCGGCGACGGTCCAGCCGGCCTTGTCCAGGGCCTTGCGCGAGGCGGGGATTGGACCCGTGCCCATCACGGCAGGATCGACGCCGGCGGTGGCCGAGGAGGCGATGCGCGCCAGCGGCGTCAGGCCGCGCGCGGCGGCGTCGGCGGCGGACATGAGGACCAGGGCGGCGGCGCCGTCGTTCAGGCCCGAGGCGTTGGCGGCGGTGACCGTGCCGTCCTTGACGAAGGCCGGGCGCAGCTTCTCCATGGCCTCGAGCGTAGCGCCGTGGCGGATGTATTCGTCCTTGTCGACGACGACGTCGCCCTTCTTCGAGGCGATGGTCACCGGAACGATCTCGGCGTCGAAACGGCCGGCCTTCTGGGCCGCCTCGGCCCGGTTCTGGCTGGCCACGGCGAAGGCGTCCTGGTCGGCGCGGCTGATCTGGAACCGCTCGGCGATGTTTTCGGCGGTCTGGCCCATGTGAATGCCCACGAAGGCGTCCCAAAGGCCGTCCTTGATCATGGTGTCGACGAAGGCGACGTCACCCATCTTGGTGCCCGACCGCATCTGCGCGGCGTGGGGGGCCTGACTCATGCTCTCCTGACCGCCGGCCACGACGATGCGGGCGTCGCCCAGGGCGATCTGCTGGGCCCCGATCGCGACGGCGCGCAGGCCCGAGCCGCAGATCTGGTTCAGGCTCCAGGCCGGGGTTTCCTTCGGAATACCGGCCCCCATGGCGGCCTGACGGGCCGGGCCCTGGCCGGTCGCGGCCTGCAGCACATGGCCGAGGACCACCTCGTCGACCTCGTCGGGCCGCACGCCGACCCGCTCCAGCGCCGCGGTGATGGCGATCGTGCCCAGCCGGGCGGCGCTCAGGGACGACAGGGCCCCGAGGAAGGACCCGACGGGCGTGCGGGCGGCGGAGACGATGACGACGTCGGATGGGGCGGACATGGGCGAAGACCTTGAGAAGGCTGACGTTAGGGAATGGGAAAGTGTGGCCCGAAGGCCGCAATCCCCGCGTTTCCGGGCCGATGTAGGCCTTGTTCAGGCGACGGTCACCCCAGGGTGCCATCTTATGGGAAACGAGATGCGGGGCGACCGGCTTGGAAGGGCCATGCTCATGCGACTGAAAGCGCTGCTCAGCCGGGCCTGCCAGCCCGACGCCCTCGACCTCGAGGAGCACTACCGCACGCCTGCGGAAAAGACCGCCGATCTGGTGGTGCATGTGGTCGGCCTGACCCTGGCGGCGGTCGGCGGCGTGCTGCTGGCGGTGCTGGCGGCGATCCACGCGGGCGTCGGCGCCACCGTGGCCACGGCGGTCTATGCCGTGTGCCTGATCGGCATGCTGACCGCCTCGACGATCTACAACCAGACCCATCCCTGCGCGGCGCGGCCGGTGCTGCGGCGTCTGGACGAGGCCTTCATCTTCCTGATGATCGCCGGCAGCTACACCCCCTTCACGACCCAGAGGTTTGAGGGCGGCTGGGCCATTGGCTTCACCCTGCTGGTCTGGACCCTGGGCATCGGCGGGGCCCTGGCCAAGCTGTGGGCCCCACGGCTGTCGGACGGCGTCTGGAGCGCGGTCTATGTCGCCTTCGGCTGGCTGGCGGTGTTCGCCCTCAAGCCGATGCTGGACACGGTGCACCCCGCCGCCCTGATCCTGCTGGTGGTCGGCGGCCTGATCTATACCGCCGGGGTGTTCGTCTTCATCAGCCCGAAGGTGAAGTTCCGCCGGGCCATCTGGCACGGCTTCGTGGTGACGGGTGCGACGGTCCACTGGACCGCGGTTCTGGTGGGCGTGGTGCTGGCGCCGACCTTCGCCTGACGGCGGGGCTGGCGTCGGGCGCCCCGCTGCGGGATAGTGACGCCAGTATGAACGCGAGGATCGCGGCGTGACCGACCCCAAGTCCGGCGACCAGCCAATCGTCATCAAGAAATACGCCAACCGGCGGCTCTACAACACGTCGACCTCGACCTATGTCACCCTCGAGGACCTGGCCCAGATGGTGCGGCAGGGGCAGGACTTCGTCGTCTATGACGCCAAGTCCAACGACGACCTGACGCGGCAGATCCTGACCCAGATCATCTTCGAGGAGGAGAGCCGCGGCGAGGCCCTGTTGCCGGTGCAGTTCCTGCGGCGGCTGATCGGCTTCTACGGCGGCCAGATGCAGTCGGTGCTGCCCAGCTATCTCGAGATGTCCCTGGACGCCTTCTCCCGGCAACAGGAACAGCTGCGCGGCCAGTTCAAGACGGCCTTCGGCGCGGCGCCGGGCGCGACCCTGATGGACGAGGCGGTGCGGCGCAACATGGCCATGTTCGAACAGGCCATGCGCATGTTCCCCGGCTTCGCCTATGGCCGGCCCGAGGAGGGGGCGGCCGCGGCGGCCCCCGAGGGGACAGAGGCCCCGCCGGCCGCCGATCCGCTGGCCGAGATGCGTCGCCAGATGGACGAGATGCGGGCCCGGCTCGATCGCCTGTCGACCGGCGACCGCCCCGGCTCATGACCAGCGAGGACGACCGGCGCGAGGCCCACAGGCGCGAACGCGACCGCCGCGCCGCCGGCCGCGCCCTGGTTCCCACCGACGCGCCGGCACAGGCCGCCACGCCCGAGGCGGGCGCCGACCCGGCACCGACCGCCCGGCGCCCGGCAGGGGCGATGCCCGACCCGGCGTTTTCCGCCCAGCTGATGGGTCAGGACGGCCAGCGGCGGGGCCTGAAGGGCGGGCCGCCGGTGCTGGACGCGGCCCGCAGCGGCTATCTGTCGACCGAGCATTCCGGCCCGCACGAACGGCGGCCAAGGCCCGGAACGGTGACCAGGTCCGAGGTCTGAGCGGCGGCACGGACCTTGCTGTGCGAGGGGTCAGGACCCTCGTTCAGCCCCGGACCCCGCCATGCTCGCCTTCGTCGCCCGCACCCTGGACGTCACCGTCATCGCCCTGATCTTCGTCGCCTTCGGCTGACCTCCGTTCGAGCCGACCGGCAACCCTCTGTGCCGGCCTGCGAAGGGTTTCGTCACAGCGAGCACGGCGACCGCCGCCGCCTGTCGCCCGGTCGTCAGACCGAGCCGAAATCGAGGTCCTTGCGGGCCGCGATGATGGTGACGATGAAGCCGGCCAGGACATCCAGCATGACCATGGCCACGATCAGGAAGAAGGTGGAGGTGGCGAAGCCCTTGAGAAGCAGGAACTCCACCAGGCAGATCACGAACAGGATCATCGACAGGGCGTGATTGACGATCGCGACCTTCTGGCTGGACGTGGACTTCAGCAGTTCGAAGAACAGCAGGATCAGCGCCAGGAACAGGATCAGGTCGCCGGCGCCGACGTTCCATTGGGCCCCCGAGGCCATGGGGATGGAGAACATCGCCTCGCGCAGCCGTTCGTCGGCCATGGCGGCCCCGCCGGTCAGCACCACGATGTTGTAGAGGATGACCGGGATGACCAGCAGGGGCAGGGCGATCAGCATGGGTCGGACCTTTCAGGACAGCGGCCGGAGTCGTTAAGGATGAATACCCGCGTTCCCGACCGACCGCCAAGCTGATTCGCCTGCGACGGTCGGCGTTCAGACCTCGCGCACGGCCCCCGGCAGGCGCGAGCGGGACTTCAGCCACATGACGCCCAGCAGGTCCGACAGGGAGGCGACCAGCCGACCCCAGTTGGTGTATTTCGACCGGCCCGTCTCGCGGTGGCGGTGACCGACGTCGAGATACAGGTTGCGGAAGCCCTCGCGGATCATCAGCGCCGGCAGATAGCGGTGGACGTGATCGAAATAGGGGAGCCGCAGAAAGGCCTCGCGCCGGAAGGCCTTGAGGCCGCAGCCGGTGTCGTCGGCGTCGTCGCCCAGCAGGCGGCGGCGGATGCGGTTGGCCCAGATCGAGGCCTGGCGCTTGGCCTCGCTGTCCTGCCGTCGGGCGCGCCGGCCGCCGACCAGGGCCACCTCGGGCGCGGCGGCCAGAAGGGCGTCGACCAGACGCGGCGCGTCGACCGGCGGGTTCTGGCCGTCGCCGTCCATGGTCACCACCACCTCTCCCCGGGCCGCCAGCACGCCGGTGCGCACGGCCCGGCTCTGGCCCGAGTTGGACGGATGGGTGAGCACGCGCAACTGCGGATGGGCGGCCTTCAGCGCCGAGAGCTCGGCCAGGGTCGAGTCGCGGCTGGCGTCGTCGACGAAGATCATCTCATAGGACCGCCCGTCGAAGGCCAGGGCGATCTCGGCCACCAGGGGTCCGACGGCGCCGGCCTCGTCATGCACCGGCACGACCACGGAGATCTGGGGGGCGGGAGCGTCCATCATGCCCGCTCTCTAGAGCCTGACGGCCTCGGGCGGAAGCTGCGTCGCGCGCCCCCTGACGGGCAGGGACGAACCGTGTAATCAGGCAGACATGGACGGGCTGAATTTCGACCGATGGATCGCCGGCTGGCGCGGCCCGGCGCTGGCCGCGCTGGTGGCGCTGGTGGCCGGCCTGCCCGGGTTGCTGATGCTGCCGCCGCTGGACCGCGACGAAAGCCGCTATGCCCAGGCGACGTCGCAGATGCTGGAGAGCGGCGACTTTGTCGACATCCGCTTCCAGGACGAGCCGCGCTGGAAGAAGCCGGTCGGCATCTACTGGATGCAGGCCGCCGCCGTGGCGGCCACCACGGGGGTGGAGGCCCGGGCCATCCAGCCCTATCGCCTGCCGTCGTTGATCGGAGCCATGATCGCCGCCCTGGCCTGTGCCTGGGCCGGGGCCGCCCTGTTCGGGAACCGGGCGGGGTTTCTGGCCGGGGCGCTTCTGGGCGGGTCGTTCCTGCTGTCGACCGAGGCGGGGATCGCCAAGACCGACGCCGTCCTGTGCGCCGCGGTGACCCTGGCCATGGCGGCGCTGGCGCGGATCTACATGACCTCCAGAGCCGGCGGGACGCCCGAGCGGCGGCACAAATTCCTGTTCTGGCTGGGGCTGGGCCTGTCCATCCTGGTCAAGGGTCCGATCGGCCTTCTGGTCATCATCCCGGCGATCGTGATGCTGACACTGTGGGACCGCGACGCGCGCTGGCTGAGACGGCTCGGCTGGGGCTGGGGCCTGCCGATGACCGCCCTGATCGTCGGGCCCTGGGCCCTGGCCATCACCATCGCCACCGACGGCGGCTTCTGGCGTGAGGCCATAGGCGGCGACCTGGCCCCCAAGATCGCCGGCGGGCAGGAGAGCCACGGCGCCCCGCCGGGGTTGCACCTGCTGCTGTCGCCCCTGCTGCTGTTTCCGGCCACCCTGCTGTTGCCCGCGGCCCTGTCGGCGGCCTGGCACAGACGGTCGGAGCCGGCGATCCGGGTGCTGGTCTGCTGGCTGATCCCGGCCTGGATCGTGTTCGAGGCGACGCCGACCAAGCTGGTCCACTACACCTTGCCGCTCTACGGCGCCCTGGCGCTGCTGGCGGCGGCGGCCCTGACGCAGCCGATCGGTGCGCTGTCGCGGCGGCTGGGCGCGGGGCTGAGCGTGCTGGCGGCGGTGATGATCGCCGGCATCGCCGTCTATGGCCTGAACAATTTCGGCACCTCGACGGCCCAGACCTGGGCGACGATGACGGTGGTGTTCGCGGCGGCGGCGGCGGCGGTCGGGTCCTTCCTGCTGCTGAACCGCCACGCCATGACGGCGGCCCTGGTCTCGCTCGGCTTCGGCGTCCTGGCCCATGCGGCCCTGGTGGGCGAGATCCGCCAGCTTCGACCGCTGGCCGTGGCCCCGCAACTGACCAAGGCCCTGAAGGCGGCTGAACTGCACCCCGCCCAGGGCCGGGTGCCGGGGCCGGTGGCCATCACCGGCTTCCACGAGCCCAGTTTCGTCTTCCTGACCGGGCGCGAGACCCAGTTGACGGACGCGGCCGGCGCGGCGCGGGCGCTGGGCGAAGGGCGGCCCGCCATCGTCGCCGAGGCCGACGCCGAGGCCTTCACCCAGGCGTCCGCCGGCCTGCCCGGGCGCGCCGTGGCGACGATCCGGGGCCACAACTACTCGAAGGGAGAGGACGTCGCCCTGACCGTCTATGCTCCGCCCGGCGCCCCCTGATGGGACGGTCGATCACCATCGTCGAGGTCGGGCCGCGCGACGGGCTTCAGAATGAGGCGGCCGCGCTGGATCCGGCGACGCGCGCCGGGCTGACGCGGCGGCTGGAAGCGGCGGGCGCGCGCCGGATCGAGGCGGTCAGCTTCGTCCACCCGAAATATGTGCCGCAGATGGCCGGCGCCGAGGCGGTCATGGCCGAACTGCCCCCGGAGCCGGGCCGCAGCCGGATCGGCCTCGTGCTGAACGCGCGCGGCTATGACCGGGCCCTGACCACGTCGGTGGACGAGGTCAACGTCTCCATCGCCGCCACCGACGGCTTCGGCCTGAAGAACCAGGGTCTGGACCGGGCGGGCCAGATGGCCATGGTCGAGGAGATCCTGGCCCGGCGGCACAATGCCGCGCCCGGCGAGGCCGCGCCGTCGCTGTCGGTGACGATCTCCTGCGTCTGGGGCTGCCCCTTCGACGGCGAGGTGGGCGTCGATCAGGTGGCCGATCTGGTCGGGCGGCTCGGCGCCCTGGGGGTGGCGGAGATCGCCCTGGCCGACACCCTCGGCGTCGGCGACCCCTGGAGCGTGCAAACAAAGGTCGAGGCGGCGAGGCGGGCCGCGCCCGACGCCACCCTGCGCCTGCATTTCCACGACACGCGCAACACCGGCGTCGCCAACGCCTTCGCCGGGATCGAGGCGGGGGTGGACGTGCTGGACGCCTCGGTCGGCGGCATCGGCGGCTGTCCCTTCGCGCCGGGGGCCACGGGCAATGTGGCGACCGAGGACCTCGTCTACATGCTGGAGCGGGCGGGGTTCAGCACCGGCTACGACCTCGACGCCCTGATCGGGACGGCCCGCTGGGTCGGCGAGATGATCGGCCGGCCGGCCCCCAGCGCCCTCAGCCGGGCGGGGGGATGGCCGAAGGGCTGACGAATTCGGACTGGCGTCGCCTGCTGATTTCGCATATCAGCGCGCTCCCGAAACCGAGACGACCCATGTTTCCCTGCTACGCCAGAACGCGCCTGCCCATGCAGCTCGACCGCCAGTCGGTCGAGGGCGTCGGCGTGCGTGTGGAGGGCGTGTAGGGACCCAGGTCAGATCGACTTCGGTTTTCCAGCAACCCCTCCCGCCGTCGGCCGGAGGGGTTTCTTGTGTCCGCGAGATCTCCGCCGCGCCGATCCGGGAGGATCATGACGAAAGGAGACGTCAGCCATGTCTGGCTATGACGTGATCGAAAGCCCGGGCGCACCGATCAAGGCGTGGACCCGGGGGGTGCCCATCGAGGATGCGGCGCTGAAACAGCTGAAGAACGTGGCCTCGCTGCCGTTCATCCACAAACACGTCGCGGTCATGCCCGACGTGCACTGGGGCATGGGCGCGACCGTGGGGTCGGTGATCCCGACCGTGGGGGCCATCATCCCGGCCGCCGTGGGCGTGGACATCGGCTGCGGCATGATGGCGGTGCGGACCTCGATCCGCGCCGAACACCTGCCGGACGACCTGTCGGCCATCCGCTCCGCCATCGAGGCGGCCGTTCCGCACGGCCGGACCGACAACGGCGGACGCAACGACAAGGGCGCCTGGGCCGGCGAGCCGCCCGCCTCCGCGGTCACCCGCTGGGGCGAGCTGAAGGCCGGCTACGACGCCGTGGTCGAGGCCCATCCCAAGGCGGCGCACCCGCGGGGCTTCGGCCACCTTGGGACGCTGGGCACCGGCAACCACTTCATCGAGCTGTGCCTCGACGAGGCGGGGGACGTGTGGGTGATGCTGCACTCCGGCTCTCGCGGCGTGGGCAACCGGTTCGGGACCTATTTCATCGAACGGGCCAGGCACGAGATGCGGCGCTGGCACATCAACCTGCCGGACCAGGACCTGGCCTATTTCCCCGAGGGGACGGACGGTTTCGTCCACTATGTCCGGGCGGTGTCGTGGGCGCAGAAATACGCGCGCGCCAACCGCGAGGTGATGATGGACAGCGTCCTGACCGTGCTGCGCGCGGTCTGGCCGGATCTGGAGACGACGCAGGAAGCGGTGAACTGCCACCACAACTACGTCTCGAAGGAGCGCCATTTCGGCAAGGACGTGTTCCTGACCCGGAAGGGCGCGGTGTCGGCCAAGCTGGACGAGCTGGGCATCATCCCCGGCTCGATGGGGGCGAAATCCTTCATCGTGCGCGGCAAGGGCAATGCGGACTCGTTCTGCACCTGCTCGCACGGCGCCGGTCGGGCGATGAGCCGGACCGAGGCCAAGCGGCGCTTCACGGTGGAGGATCACATCCGCGCCACCGAGGGCGTCGAGTGCCGCAAGGACGCCGAGGTGATCGATGAAACGCCGATGGCCTACAAGGACATCGACGCGGTCATCGCGGCCCAGACCGACCTGATCGAGGTCGTGCACACCCTGCGTCAGGTGGTGTGCGTCAAGGGATGACGGGAGCCGGTTTCACGCGAGTGAGGCCGGCTTTCGTCGTTCAGAGATTCAACAGCGCCGGGTCGCCGCCCTGGGCGGAGATGTTGTTGCTGATGGCCTTTTCGGCGGCGTAGCGGATCAGGCTGTTGGGGCCGCCGGCCTTGGGGCCGGTGCCGGACAGGCCCTCGCCGCCGAAGGGCTGGACGCCGACCACCGCGCCGGTGACGCCGCGGTTGATGTAGACATTGCCGGCGGGGACCAGGCGGATGACCTCCTCGGCGAAGGCCTCGATGCGGCTGTGCACGCCCAGGGTCAGGCCATAGCCGCGCGCCGCCAGCTTGCCGGCGACGGTCTTCAGCTCGGCAGGGTCATAGCGGTAGATGTGCAGGATGGGGCCGAACACCTCGCGCTCCAGGAAGTCGGGCGTGGGGATTTCGGCGATCGTGGGGGCGAACAGGTCGCCCCTGTCGGCGCCGGCCGGCAGTTCGGCGCGGGCGATGATCCTGGCCTCGGTCGACAGACGCGCGACGTGGGCCTCCAGCACCTTGCGGCTGTCGGCGTCGATGACCGGGCCGACGTCGGTGGCCGGATCGGTGGGATCACCGAGAGTCTGCGCGGCCAGTGCGCCCTTCAGTCCCTCGATCAGGGCGTCGGCCGAGTCCTTCGGCGCATAGAGGACGCGCAGGGCCGAGCAGCGCTGGCCGGCGCTGCCGAAGGCCGAGCCGATGACGTCGTCGATCACCTGTTCGCGCAGGGCCGTGGTGTCGACGAACATGCCGTTCAGGCCGCCGGTCTCGGCGATGAAGGGGATGATGGGGCCCGGCCGGT